>JBOIEI010000549.1:0-3860 GCA_050741055.1 Burkholderiales bacterium
TTCCGCTCGTCCGCGTCCGAGGATTGCGCGCCGATGATCCGGCCGCTCTCTTTCAAAGCACTATGAGTCGGCCGGCGTATCGATACGCGGCAACCCACCCGGCGGCGGATCGTCCTCCCCGGCCGCAACCGATTCTGCGTAAGGACTGTAGTGCTCGTACAGCGCACCTTCGATGGCCGGCCGCCAGCCCGCAAAGCTTTGCGGCAACCGGACTGCGATGTGCAGCGCGTCCGCAGCCGGCGCGGCGCGGGAGCCAGACAACGCGAGCAGCGCGTTCACGCCCGGGGCAAGCTCGATCGTTCCTCGCCAGAGTCCCCGCCGCCGCACGAGGACGCCCAACTGCGGATCGATGAAGGGGTTAGATGCGAACAGACCGAACATCCGACGCTCCTTCGAAGTCAACTGGCCTTTCAGGCTCTTAGACGCGGCGCCATCGAGCCAGAATCGTCGCCAGGCACGAGGCGAACTTTCCGGTTCAGCGAAATGCATCGACCTACCACCAGCCGTTCTCCCCGAGAACCCACTTCTTGTAGTAGTCGATATTCGCTCGCAAGGAAAAAACGGCGGCAGTTACGTAGCCCAAACCGTCAGCGAACCGACCGAGGCCTGCGAAGTCGAGGACAACCGAAAGAACCAAAATGGCAACGAGACACACGGCGAACAGAGCAATGCCCTTCTTCCACATGCCTTTGAATGCGTAGTAGATCGGGCCGAACAGGAAAGCCAGGATATTGAACGACATTTGCATGCGTTCGCCGGCCGACAGCTCCTTGAACCGCGTCTGCTTGACTGCGCCGGCTTGCTCGATCAGGCGGAACCTGTTCTTCCAGGACTGGGATACCGGAAGGCTGGCGATTTCAGCCGAGTGCGCGGCGAACGTACGCTCATCGACTTCTGCTTTGGGAGGAGCGAAAGGGTTGAGGCTACTCACGATGGGACTCCGGATTCAGGCCGCGCTGGTGGCCGTGTGGCCGTAGGCTTGATCGATTGGATTGGGCGCGCGGTTCGCCCGCGCTTTCACCGGTACTGCACGACCCCGTGCGACACACGTTGCGCGATGGGCACGCTGGATTCGATTCCGGCGGTGAATTCCAGCACGTCGTACGAGATATAGCCCTGTTCGCGCGCAAGCTCGGCGATGCGGCGCCTGAACACCTGCGCGGCTTCGCCGTCGCCCCCTGTGGTGAAGCGCTTCTTCTTGAGCGCGAACGCATAGCGCTTGTGCCCCAGGTCGTACTGCTCGATCTGCCAGTTGGGCGCGAGCGGATCGACGACCAGCCAAACGATCGCCCCGAGCACCAGGCCCTCGGCGGGAATGGCGAGGGACTTGCTGATCTGCAGCTCCTTGTTCGGGATGAGCACCGGGCTGGGACCGTCGGTGCTGGCGCAGCTTGCGAGCAGCACGCCCAGCGCAGCCAGGCTGCAGCGAAGCGTCGGCGAAGGGCAGCGCGACGGGAGCACGGCCGCGCTCACAGCAGGTTGAACAGCGACAGCTCGGCGATGCGCACGAACGATTTCTGCGCCGCCTCCAGGTGCATCTGCTCGAAAGTGAGATCGCTGATGGCGCGCGCGTAATCCAGGTCGCGCAATTGCGACAGCCGCGCCTCGTAGTTGAGATCGATATCCTCGTTGGCGGTCGTGACGGCATCGGTTTCGCGCAGCCGCGTGCCGACCGAGGCATGCACGGCAAGCACCCGGTCGAGCGCGTTGCTCAGGTTGAGGTTGGCCGTGTTGAGCGCGTTGGCGAGCTGGGTGTTCGCGACCGGGCCGTTGCCTGCCCCCTGCAGCGCGGTGCGCAGCGCATCGAGGCTCGCGAACGCGCTGACGTTGCTGCTCGGGCGCACCGTGAAGCTGTCGCCGCTCGCCGGGTCTCCCTCGATTGCGAGCTGCAGCCCGTCGAAAGCGATCGGCCCGCCGGCCACATAGGCGGCGTTGTTGATCACGGTGGCGGCGGTCGTGTTGTCGACCACGCTGTAGGTCGTGGTACCGGCAGTCACGCTGAACGTGACGGTATAGTTGTGCCCGGTGAGCGAGGCGGCGTCGGCGACCGATCCGGGGCTCACCACGCCGGTTCCGGCGTTGGCCGCCGCGGCGGCCGTAACGAACGTGCCGTTGCCGTTCTTGATCCGCAGCAGGATATCGGAGCCGGGATCGTTGACGGCGATCGAGCGCGAATCGCTGACCGCCACTTCGCGCCGGCCTTCGTCGCCCAGGTAGGCAACCACGCCCGGCGTGGTCTCCGCGAACGGCGTGGTGCCGGTGCGAAAGCCCGCGAACAGGTATTCGCCGCTGCCATCGGTGGCATTCGCCAACCCGATCAGCTCCTGGTAGCGCCCGTTCACTTCCTCCGCAATGCTGCGCAGATCGGCCGGCGTCAGCGCCCCGTCGCCGGCCTGCACAGTCAGCGTACGCGCGTCCTGCAGCAGGCGGGTGATCGCGGAGAGCGTATTCTCCTGCAAGCCGAGCCGCGCCTTGACCGCTTGCGCGTTGTCCGCGTACTGCTTGTTCAAGGACTGCGCCTCGGAGATGTCCAGCATCTGCGAGGCCGCGACCGGATCGTCGGAAGGCGTGAGCACGCGCCGGCCCGTGCTGATGTGGTTCTGCGTGTCGGCGACTTCCTGCTGGCGCGCCAGCATGTTGTTGACGCCGTTCTCGAACAGGATGCTGGAGCTGATGCGCATGGCGAACCGTCCGGATCGTCTAGATTGCGAGCAGGGAATCGAACAGCTTCGAGGCGATCTCGATCATCTTGCCGCAGGCCTGGTACATCTGCTGATAGCGGATCAGATTGGCCGCCTCTTCATCGAGATTGACGCCCGAAAGGCTTTGCTGCGCGCTCCTTGTCTGCGTGACCAGCGTCTCCTGGGCTGCCGCCGCAACCTGCACTTCGCGCGTCTTCGAGCCGACGCTGGCGACCGACTGGCTGTAAGCGCCTTGGTAGGTCGCGGCGCCACCGCCGATCGTCTTTGCATTCTGCAACCCGGCGAGCAGGGTCGCGTTGCGGTTGTCCGAGACCCCGCCGGAATTGGGCGTGATGGTGAACGTATCCCCCGCCCGCGGGGCGCCCGCAATCGACACGGTCCAGCCGTTGTAGCTGATGTCGCCGCCCGAGACATAAGCAAGGCCGGTGGGGTTGCCGGTGCCGACGCCGCTCACGTCGTAGCTGCCGGAGCCGGTGAACGTGATCGTCACCGGTTGCAGCAGATTGGCGTTCGTGGGCGGCGGGCCGTTCACCACGCCTGCCGTGATTGCCGCACCGCTCGTATTGCCGGTGCCGGCGGCGCCGCGTATCGGTGCGGCGGCGGCGATCTGCGAACCGTCGACCAGGCGCACCGCGAGGTCGCGCGCGCCGGTGCGCGTGGGCTGCAGTAAAAAGCTGTCGCCGTTGCCCGGTGTTCCGGAGCCGAGGCTGACTCGTACGCCGTCGATGGTCTGGGGCAAGGAGGCGTAAACGGTCACGCTCGAATCCGACAAGCGCGTGACGCTGTAGTTGCCGGCGTTGTACGCGATGCGGTAGTCGCTGGTGGTGAGCGCCGAGGCATCCACGATCGTCGCGTCGAGCACGGCCGATCCGGAATTCCCGCTCCGCCCGATCACGCCGGGTGTGGGCAAGGTGAAGAAGTCGGTGCCCGCGGCGCCGTTCAAGTCCTGGCCGAGGCGGTGCTGCTGGTTGAAGTCGAACGCCAGCGCGGTGGCGATGCGGCCCAGGTTGTTGAGCGTGGGCGCAGCCGCGTCGCGCTGGAACGCGAGCACCGCACCGAGCTGACCGCCGGTGAGGCTCGACGTGATGATGGCGGTGCCGCTGGCGCTGCTGTAGCCGATCTCCAGGCGCTTGGGATCCTCGCGCGACACCGAGGTCG
>JBOIEI010000550.1:0-8385 GCA_050741055.1 Burkholderiales bacterium
GGATGGTTCGGTTATCATGCAAGCGCAAGAGCAAGAGATCGGCGCCCCGGGACTGCGTTATAGCCGCGGCGAGGACGAGGCCGAGCCGCTCGTCACCGGCCCCGACGGCGCATGCGTGGCATTCCTGACCTTCGATCGCGATGCGCTCGAAGGCGGCATCACGGACGAGACGATGGCGCTGGAAGCGGCGGAAGCCATGGCGCGGGCGATTTGACGGCTGGACATCGACCGCCCTCACCTTGGCCCTTACGCGGCAATCTGCCCGCTCCAGCGGGCAGCACGACGCTCCCCTCTCCCACCGGGAGAGGGGTTGGGGGTGAGGGTAAGGGGAAGCGATGAGAAAAGTGGCTGCAGGCGATTTCACCATTTCGGAAGGAGACGCGAAATGACGGAGAACGTGCAAGCGGATGCAGGGTTTCGCGTGGTGGTGTTCGCGGATTTCGTCTGTCCGTACAGTTATCTTGCCGTCGATCAGATCGATCGGCTCGCGCGCGAGTACGACCTGAAACCGCTGTGGCGGCCGCATTGGCTGCATCCCGAAACGCCGCTCGAGGGCGCGCCGCGCGAGCAAACGCCGGAAGCGCAGGCCAAGCGCGAGCGTCTGAAGGCCTGGATCCAGGAGATGGCCCCCGAGCAGTATCCGCGCATTCGTTTTCCGGAGAAGCGCCAGTACAGCTTCCGTGCGTTCGAGGCCCTGGAGCTCGCCTACGATTGCGGCGTCGATCTGGAGCTCAAGACCGCGCTGTACGATCTGATGTGGACGCAGGGCGCCGACATCGCCGAGCAGGACACCCTGGTGGCGGCGGGCGAGCGCGTAGGCATCGAGCCGGCCGAGATGAAGGCAGCGCTCGAAGGCGGCGAGTATGTCGAGCGGGCGCTCGATGCCGTCAACGGCGCGCGCCGCATCGGCATCACGAATACGCCGACGATTTTTCTCGGCCGCACGCGAATCAACGGCTGGCACTACTATGAGGTGCTGCAGTCGGTGCTGGAGCAGCAGGGAGTGCGGCCGAAAGAGACGCTGGCAAGCCAGCAGCGCGAGGCACTGGCAAGCTAAGAAGGCCACCGCGGGCGTTCGCGCGGGTTTCAGGCGGCGAACGGCGAAGCGCACCGTCGCAACCTGAAACTGCGCGGGTGTCGCCTCGGATCGCGCACCCTGTTTTTGTACAACCTTCGGTAGCTGACTTTTGGGCAGCGGATGCGTGCTGTGCACGTGGCGTGCCCGGATTGGAGTCGCCCAATGGCGGGTGCCCGGCAGTAAAAAGGGGAGATCGAATGGCACAACTCGTTTTTATTCATGGACCGGGCGCCGGTGCTTGCGCCGACGCTTACACCCATCAGTTGGAGCACTTCAAGGGCAGCGTCGCCCCCAGTTTGCCCGGACACCTGGAAGGCACACGTTGCCCCGATGTCGCCCGCTATACCGAGTGGGTGCGCGGGTGGCTATGGGCCCAGGGCCTCAACAAGAATCTCGTCCTCGTCGGCTATACGCTCGGCGCTTCCATCGCACTGCAGTACGGGCTCGACTATCCCGACGAAGTCGCAGGGCTCGTGATCATGACCGTCGCCGCACGGCCGAAGGTCCGCAAGCCCGGAACCTACGAGCTGCGCCTGCGTGCGCTCGAAGACCCGGCCGTGTACGAGGAATGGATCGCATTCCAGCGTCACGCCATGAAATTCGTCGAGCCGGCTTTGCGTGAGCGACTGATGGCGCGTCATCGCCAGGTGGGGCCGCTGTCGCAATATCACGATCTCAAGACCATCGATGCGTTCGACGTGGGCGATCGCGTCGCTTCGCTGAAGCCGAAACTGCTTCTCCTGCGCGGACTGGACGACCCGGGGCAACCGCCGGAGTACGAGCTGGAAATCCACCAGGCCGTGGCTGGCTCGCGCTACGTCAAGCTCTCCGGGGTCGGGCATTTTCCGCCCACCGAGGATCCGGCTCGCGTCAATGCGCTGATCGAAGAGTTCGTCGCAAGCCTATAGCGGCCATGTTCCCGCTTCCGCGAAACGACCGCTTAACCTGGCTTCCCGTGATTCAACTGCAATCCCGCGCCCCGATAAAAACAACTGGAGCAGGCTGCGCCGCACACCGAGCGACGTAGCAGAATCAGGGGTTCTTGCTTCGGCCGGGACCGGAAGGCTGGTTCTTGCGAGCATCGGCGATGCACTGGGTGCGCAGCGTGCCTTCCAAATCGCGACAGCGTTCGATCTCTGGTCTCGCGTCGGGCCCATGGTCGGCATCTTTCTTTCGCTCGATCGAGCCACCCTTGATCGCGCCTTGGTCGGGTCGGCTTCCGTCCTGACTCGTCCCTGGCGGCACCGAGCCGCGAGGCTGATCGCTTTCCGCGCCGAGCGCTGCCGGCGCGCCCAACGCAGCCGCGATGCCGAGCACTGCGAGCACGCGCTGGATGCGCATGGTCAGGCCACCTGTTTCCCGCGTTGGTGCTTGCCCTCGCCGATCTCCTCGATGAGCTTGCGGCTGAACGCCGGGATGTCGTCCGGCTTGCGGCTGGAAACCAGGCCCTTGTCCACCACCACTTCCTGGTCGACCCACGAAGCGCCGGCGTTCATCAAATCGGTCTTGAGCGAAGGCCACGATGTGATCGTGCGGCCCTTCAGCACCCCGGCTTCGATCAACGTCCACGGTCCGTGGCAGATGACACCCACCGGCTTGCCGCCCTCCACAAAACGTTTGACGAACTGCACTGCCTTGGGATTCGTGCGCAGCTGGTCCGGATTGGCGACTCCACCCGGTAGCAGCAGCGCATCGTAGTCGTCCGCATTCGCGGCATCGATCGGGACATCGACGCGGAATCGATCCGCCTTGTCGAAATGATTCCAGCCCTGCACGTGACCCTGGGCCGGCGAGACGATCTCGGTTTGCACGCCCGCCGCCTCCAGGGCTTTGCGCGGTTCGGTCATTTCCGTCTGCTCGAAACCCTCGGCCACCAGGATGGCGACCTTCTTTTCGCTCAACATGACGATACCTCCTTGATACCCTATGCAGAACCATTCGCAACCGTCGTTCCACCCGGGTCCGGCGGATGCAACCGCCGTCCGGCACGAACGCCGCAATGGTTGTCCGCAGCTTGCCGGCGCGGGCGCGCAATGCCACCATCGCCGGGGCGATCGAACGCAAGGGGCAGTTCATGGGCAGGAGCGCCGTTGCACGTTGCTGTTTGCTGGCTCCGGCATCAAGAATGGAAGAATGCCAGGACAGGGCGCACTTCGTGTGCTGTCGTCGGGCAGGTTATGCGCACCGTTTGGCAGCACGCACACGGCAACTGACTAAGAGACCATGAAGGCAATCCCGACAGTCCAGATCGACAATGAACGCGTCATTGTCACAGAGTGGTGCTTTGCGCCAGGTGCCGAGACCGAGTACCACGTTCATGCCCATGATTACGTGGTCGTACCCATGACTACCGGCACACTCCGGCTCGTGGAACCGACCGGTACGCGCGAGGTTGAGCTCAAGGCAGGCGTGTCCTATGCACGCCTCGCCGGGGTTGCTCACAATGTAGTGAACATCAATGCCTATGAGTTCTCGTTCATCGAGGTCGAGCTCAAGTAATGGTTCAGGTTCGCTGCGAGACGTTGAGGCGCTTCGCCTCGTTCGAATTCTCACTCTCTTGCGACCCGCAGCGGCTGGAAGCAAGCGATCAGAACCTCACCGCCTGCCCGGATATAGCGCTTCGATCTCCTTCGCCTCGGGGCGCATCTTGTAATCCTGCGTCAGGTCCCCATCCCCGCACGGGCTTTTCACGGTGATGAACGTCGCCGGCCCGTTCACCGGGCGCGAGCGGTGGCGCGTATTGCGCGGGATGTGAACCAGCGTGCCGGGCCCGACCACCCGGTCTTCGTCACCGAGCACGAAATGCATCTCGCCCGAAAGGACGACGGTGAACTGCTCCTCGTTTGGATGCTCGTGCAGGGGCGGGCCCTCGCCTTCGGGCTTGGTGACGATCCCGAATTTCATGAACTCGCCGGGAACGGCCCCCGACTCAACTTTGCCGTTGGTCCGCGAGGGCTTCTTCTCCAATTCGTCGAGCTGATAAAACGGCATGGCCCTTCTCCTCTCAGGTTTTCCGCTCAGGGCGGCGGGATGCGATCGACATGCGGTACTGCGTGGCAGCATCGGCATTATTACCCGTGGCATCGTCCGAGGCGAGCAGCCGCTGCAGGTCCTCGATGTCGGCAGGCTTGGTCAGGTGATGATCGAAGCCGGCCGCGCCCGCCCGGCGCCGGTCTTCTTCCTGTCCCCAGCCGGTGAGCGCCACGATCGAGGCGCGGGACTCGGGAAACAGGCTTCGAATGCGACGCGCGACTTCGTAGCCATCCATCTCGGGCATGCCGATGTCGAGCAGCACGAGCGAGGGCGCGAAGCGCGCGAACGCCTCCAGCGCATCCGGGCCGCTGTGCACCACGCTCACCTCCGCACCCAGGACTTCGAGCAGCATGCCGAGACTGCTGGCGGCATCGCGATTGTCGTCGACCACCAGCACGCGCTTCTTCGCCGCACAGACCTCGTCGGGCCGCTCGGCCGCCGCACCGGGTTGCTGCTCGGCGGCGAGCGGCAGGCGCAGCAGGAACTCGGCGCCCTGGCCGCGGCCTTCGCTTCGCGCCTCGATCGAACCGCCGTGCATTTCGGCCAGCCGCCGCGCGAGCGGCAAGCCGATCCCTAAGCTCGAATCGCCCGGCTCGTCGGTGTGTTCGCCGCGGCTGAACATCTCGAAGATGCGCACTAGCGCCTCGGGCGCGATGCCGATGCCGTTGTCCTTGACTGCGATGACGATCTCGGCGACGTCCTCCCAGGCGTGCAAGGCAATGCGCCCGCCGGCAGGGGTGTACTTGGCCGCGTTGTTGAGCAGGTTGGAAAGTATTTGCGCCAGGCGAACCGGATCGCCGTCGAGCCACAGGGTGCGTTGCGGCAGCGTCAGCTCGAGGCGATGCCCCGCGCGCTCGATCAACGGCTGGCTGGTTTCGACCGCATTGCGCACGATGGCGCTCAGGTCCACCCGCTCCGGACGCAGCTCCAGCACGCCGCGGCTGATGCGCGACATCTCCAGCAGATCGTCCACGAGCCGCACCAGGTGGTTCACCTGGCGCTCCATCATCTCGTGCACCGCGCTCGTCCGCGCGTCGGGGCTCGACAGCATGCGCAGCAGATGCAGCGAGTTCTTCAGCGGCGCGAGCGGATTGCGCAGCTCGTGCGAAAGCGTGGCGAGAAACTCGTCCTTGCGCCGGTCGGTTTCCTTCAATGCCTCCTCGGTGCGCTTGCGATCGGTGATGTCGAAGCCGAGGACGTAGAAGCCCTGCACCACGCCGTTACGGTCGATGTGCGGCACGTAGCTCACGTCGGTCGCGCGATATCCGGACGCCCGATGCGGCGTGACGCTTTCGAAGCGCACGGTTTCGCCTTTGAGTACCTGCTCGACATACGGCAGGCGTCCCTCGTAGATCTCCCCGCCCAGCATGTCGCGCATGTGGATGTTGGACAGTGAATCCTGGTCGATGTCGAGCCAGTCGCGGTAACGTGCGTTGACGAAGCGATAGTGATGGTCCTTGTCGATATAGCTGATGAGGGCAGGCACGTTGTCGGACACGAGCCGGAGGCTGCGCTCGCTCTCGGCCAGCGCCTGCGCCGAGCGCGTGCGCTCGGTGATGTCGAGCGTGAAGCAACGCGTATGGACGAACTCGCCGTTCTCGAACAGCACGCTCGAATTGATCAGAACGTCCCGGATCGAGCCGTCCTTGTGCCGCATCTGCGAGGCGCGATCGCGTACGGCCTCGCCCCGGCGCAGGCAGGCGAGCATATCGTCGATGACCACGCGATCGACATGGAACTCCGCGATATGCCGTCCGACATATTCTTCGTGCGCATAGCCCAGCATGGCGAGCTCGGCCTGGTTGGCGCGCAGGATAATGCCGTCCGACCCGACCCAGTGCAGGCCGATCGCAGCGGTCTCGAAAAAGTCCGACAGTTCCTGCTCGCTCACGCGCAGGCGCTTCTCGGCATCGCGCCGTTCGCTTTCGGCCCGAAGGCGCTGCAAACCGAATGCGACCTGATTGCCGATGGTCAGCATGACGCCAAATTCGTCGTCGGCGAGCGAGCGCACAGCGTCGAAGAAGACCATCAGCTTGCCGATGAGCCGCTCCTCGCTCACCAGCGCAACGCAAGCGCCAGCCCGTATGCCTTCCGCGGCAAGCGCAGCGAGCAGGTCCTGCGACAGCTCGGCCTGCGCAAGCCCGGCAAGACCGAAAGGCCGCGTTGCATCGGGGTCGCCGAGCCGACCGGTAGAGTAGCGCTCGACGGCGTTCCGATGCGTCTGCGACAACCCACGCCAGGCGACGAAGCGCATCACGCCGGATGCGTCAACAAGCAGGATCGCGGCCCGGTCGCAGTCGAGCGCCTGCACCAAGGCGTCGAGTGCGGCCTCGTAGACCTCGCCGAGCAGCCCCGCGTGCTGCATCCGGTCGGTCAGCTGGTACAGCGCACCCATGCGCCGCGCGCTCACCGCCAGTGCTTCCTCGGCCCGCTTGCGCTCGGTGATGTCGATGCCGGTGGACTGGGCTTCGAGCAGCCCCCCGCGCGGGTCGAACTTCAACGCGCGGTTCGCCCACAAGGTCCAGCGATCGCCGTCTGCGGTGTGAAACCGGTTTTCGATGCGAGCCTCGGGCAGCTCCGGGGTCAGGCCCTCCAGCATCGAGCGCACCGATGCGCGATCGTCTTCCGCGATGAAATCCCAGAAGTTGCGCCCTGCCATCGCCTCGGGCGTGCTGCCGCGGGCCCGCGCGTAAGCGCCGTTGACGAAAAGAATCGTTCCGTCGAAGCGGAAACGGCAAACCATCTCGGGCTGGCCGTCGAGAGGCGCAGCATGAGGCGCCGCGGCCGCGTGCAGACGATCGGGATGCGAACCGTCGCCGGCCATGGCTCGCCCTATTCGATGCGACGGCCAGGCATACCGGCCGGAACGGCGGGCGGCGGCGCAGCGCGGGCATGGATGCGTGCCCCGGTCATGGGCCCCCTTTGGTATTTTGTCGTCCGGCTACTGCCGGACACCGTCGCATAGTACCACCGCATCTACCGGCATCCGAAGGCGGCCGCGCAGGTCTCGGGTGCGGCGGTCGACGAACTTACGGCGCCGCAAGGCTTCTTGTCGTCGGCCGCCCCGCTTCCCGGCGAAGCGGCGCTCGCCGGGCCGTAAAGCCGGCCCGCAAAACGCCGATAAGTCCTTCTTTGTCATTGTTTTGGACGATTGACATAAGGCTTGGGGCACAAAATAATCCCGACGCGGACGGCACAAATCTTGCCGTGCGTCAGGACTGTGCTCGTCCCGGCAGCGCTTGAACCCCTAACAACGATCCTCGGTGGCAGCAGAAGCCCTCAAGAAACTCGGCAAATACGAGATCCGTGGCACGCTCGGAAAAGGTGCGATGGGAATCGTGTATGACGGTTTCGATCCGATGATCGAGCGCCGGGTCGCGATCAAGACGATCGCGAAAGACACCATGGACCCGGACGAGGCCGTCGAGCTGCTCGGCCGCTTCAAGCGCGAAGCCCAGGCTGCCGGACGGCTCAGCCACCCCGGCATCGTCTCCATCTACGACTACGGCGAGGAGCAGGGCCTTGCCTTCATCGCGATGGAGTACATCAAGGGCAAGGAGCTGCGCAAGTACTTCGAGTCCGACCAGCGCTTCGACCTCGCCCAGACCGTTCGCATCATGTGCGACGTGCTCGATGCGCTCGATCATGCGCATCGCAACGGCGTCGTTCACCGCGACATCAAGCCGGCGAACATCATGATCACCGACGAAGGCCGCGTCAAAGTGGCGGACTTCGGTGTCGCGCGCATCGAATCGTCGATGATGACCCAGGTCGGAACCCGCATCGGAACGCCGGCCTACATGTCGCCCGAGCAGCACCAGGGCCTGCCGGTCGACGGCCGCTCCGACGTGTTTTCCGCCGGCGTCATGGCGTACCAGTTTCTCACCGGCGAACGGCCGTTCACCGGCGGCGGCTACACGATCATCCAGCAGATTCTCAAGCAGGATCCCATTCCGCCCTCGGAGATCAATTTCTCCATTCCGCGCACGCTCGACCTGGTGGTGGGCAAGGCGCTGGCGAAGCGGGCCGAGGATCGATTTGCCACGGCCGGGGCATTCGCCGAAGCGCTGCGCAAGGCTGCGACCGGCGAACAGCCGCTCGACCTCGTGCTCGACGCAAAGGCGCCCCCGGCCGACATCGGCAATCCAGCGCGGACGCCGGCCGAAGCGCCCCGCAAGACCACGGACACCAGCGGAACCGCGTCCGACATTTCGCTCGAGGCCGAGCTCGAGTTCTGGCGCGAGATCAAGGACAGCAGCGAGCTGTCGGATTTC
>JBOIEI010000551.1:0-3151 GCA_050741055.1 Burkholderiales bacterium
CTCCTCCCCTCTCCCCCCGGGAGAGGGGCAGGGGGTGAGGGAAAGGATACTGCATGCGACGATGCGATGACGGTCGTGTTCGCCCGTGCGCTATTCTTGCATTGTTCGCGGGAACGGAGGAGATCGAAAGCCATGACGCTGAATAGAACCATACGGATTGCATCGGCCGCATTGTTCGCCGCAAGTGGCGCTTCCCTGGCCATGGCCGCAGACTTCCCCGTGCGCCCGGTCCGCATGGTGGTCCCGATCGGTCCGGGAAGCAGCATGGACATCACGGCGCGGCTGCTGGGTCAGAAGCTCAACGAGCTGTGGGAGCGGCCGGTCGTCATGGACAATCGTCCCGGAGCCGGCAGCAGCGTGGGCGCCGATGTCGTCGCGCGGGCCGCCGCCGACGGCTACACGATCCTGTTCGGATCGAGCTCGATGATCATCGCGCCGATGGTCCATCGCAAGCCGACCTTCGACACCAAGCGTGATTTCGAACCGGTCGGGCAGGTTTCCTCGCGCCACAACGTGCTGACGGTCGCGCCGAGCTCTCCGATGAACAGCTTGAAGGATCTCATCGCGGCAGCGAAAGCGAAGCCGGGCAGTCAAAGCTGGGGCTCGGGCGGTGGGATCGGCAGCTCGGATCACCTGGTCGGTGAGCTGCTGATGCTGCTTGCACATGTCAAGCTGCTGCACGTGCCTTACAAGAGCGGTCCGCAAGCCGTCAACGGACTGCTCGGCGGCGAGACGACCTTCTACTTCGGTGGCATACCGGTGCAGCTTCCGCTCATTCGTGCCGGCAAGCTCAAGGCGCTGGCAACGAGCGGCGCCCAGCGTTCGCCGCACCTGCCCGACGTGCCCACGCTTGCCGAAGCGGGCGTGCCGGGCTACGAGGTCGATGTCTGGTACGGCCTGTTCGCGCCCAAGGGAACGCCGCCCGCGCTGATCGCGAAACTCTCCGCCGACGCACGCCGCGTCCTGCTCGACAAGGCGAACCGGGGCAAGTTCAACGGTCTGGGCGTCGATCCGGTCGGCGGCAGCCCGGAGGAGTTCAAAGCGTTGCTGGAGCGCGAAGCGGCCAAGTGGTCGAAGGTCGTGAGCGCTGCGGGGGTCGTGGCGCAGTAGGGCGGCGCTTGTTCAAGACATTCGGAATCGATCGCGGGAACGACATGACGAACGAAGGCGCAGCCGAATTGAGAGGTAAAGTGGCCCTCGTAACCGGCGGCGCCCGCAACATCGGACGCGCGATTTCGCTGGAGCTCGCGGCGGCCGGTGCGGCAGTCGCGGTCAATACGCGCCGCTCGGTCGAAGACGGCGAAGCGCTGCTGGCCGAGATTCGCGCCGGCGGCGGCGAGGCCGGACTATACGTAGCCGACATCGCCGACGGCGCCGCCGGCCGGGCGATAGTGCGCTCGGTGCTCGATCGTTTCGGCCGCATCGATTTTCTCGTATTGAACGCGTCGGTCCGGACCGAGAAGCCGTTTCTCGACATGCCGTACGAGCAATGGCGCACGCCGCTCTCCATCACGCTGGACGGCGCGTTTCACCTCTGCCAGGCGTGCCTGCCGGGGATGATCGCCAATGGGGGCGGCGGCATCGTGACGCTCGGCGGCATGATGGCGCTCTCCGGCGCGCGCAATCGGGTGCACAGCTCGGTGGCCAAGCAAGGGCTGATCGGATTCACCCGCGCGCTGGCGCGCGAGTTCGCCGATCGCGGCGTGCGCGTCAATTGCGTCTCGCCGGGGCAGTTCGATACGGTGCGCGCGAACAAGCGCTCGCCGCGCGCAGCAACGGATATCATCCCCCTGGGGCGCATGGGGCGGTGCGAGGAGATCGCCACTGTCGTGCGCTTCCTGTGCGGCCCGGCATCGAGCTACATCACCGGCCAGACGCTGCACGTCAACGGCGGCAAGATGATGTATTGAGCGTTGACAGTTTGCTCGCCAGAGACGCGATCGCAGCATTTGCGCAGCCGCGCGAGTCGATTCACCGCGCCGTGCACCGGGCGTATGATCCGCACATACGAACTCGGGGTGGCGCATGCGAATCGAAGTCATCTGCACCGGCGACGAGGTGCTGAGCGGCAAGATCGTCAATACCAACTTCAACTACATCACGCAGAAGCTGGAGGATGTCGGGCTGTCGGTCGTGTGGGAGACCACGGTCGGCGACGATCGCAACGAGCTGCTGCTCGCGTTCCAGCTCGCGGCGAGCCGTGCCGACGCGGTGATCGTCAACGGCGGCCTGGGCCCCACGGTGGACGATCTGTCGCAGGAAATCGCGGCCCGCGCGGCCGGCGTGGAGCTGTGCCTGAACGAGGAATGGATGGAGCGCATGGAAGCGTTCTTCCGCCGCCGCTCGCGCGTGATGCCGCCCAACAACCGCAAGCAGGCAATGCTGCCTGCGGGATCGGAGATCCTGGACAATCCCGTCGGCACGGCGTGCGGCTTCGCCGTCGACATTGGCCGCGCCCGCTTCTATTTCACGCCCGGCGTGCCGCGTGAGCTGCGGCGCATGCTGGAAGAGCAGATCATCCCGCGTCTGCTCGCCAAGTCCGGCCTGCAGGCGGCGATTTTTCTCAAGCGCTTTCATTCCTACGGGATCGGCGAGTCGCATGCCGATACGCTGCTCGCCGGCATAGAGGAGATCGATGCGGATCACAGCGTGAAGCTCGGCTTTCGCGCCCACTATCCGCAGCTCGAGACCAAGCTCACCGTTCGCGGCAAGGACATGGAGGATGTGCGCCGCCGGCTGGAACCGGTCGAGCGCGAAGTGCGCCGTCGCTTCGGCAACTTCATCCTGGCCGAAGACGATCAGACGCTGGAGCGCGTGGTGCTGGATGCGTTGATTGGGCGCGGCGCGAGCCTTTCGATCGTCGAGATGTTCACCAGCGGCCAGATCGCGATGCGCCTGGTGCCGCTGCCCGGCGCCGAGACCGTCGTGCGGCGCGCGGTCGTCTCGCTCGCCCTGCCGCAGATCGCCGCGGGCGTCGGGATGTCGGAGGCCGTGTTCGCCGGCGGCATCACGCGTCAGAGTGCGGCAGCGGCAGCCGAGGCGGCGCGCGCCGATACCGGCTCGAGCCATGCGCTGGCGGTGCTCACCGATCTGGACGAAGGTACCGACCGCATCGACTTCGGCGCTTCGATCTGCCTGGCCATTGCAGCGC
>JBOIEI010000552.1:0-7039 GCA_050741055.1 Burkholderiales bacterium
AGCTGCTCGTCGAGCGCGGCGCGAGGATCGCTTCGCGCTGATGCAACTCATGCTCGAGCGGAGCGCGGCGACGCCCGGAGGAAGCCTTGCATGAATACCGACGTGCTCGTCGTTGGCGCCGGCCCCACCGGCTTGATGCTGGCCAACCAGCTCGCACGCCATGGGATACGCGCCGCGATCGTCGATCGGCACAGCGGCCCGGCGCAACAGACGCGCGCCATGGCGGTGCAGGCGCGCACCCTGGAGATCTATGCGCAGCTGGAGATCGCCGGGCGGGCGCTCGAGCTGGGCCGGCCTACCGAGGCCGCCAACATGTGGGCGCACGGAGAACGAACCGCGCGCATCCCGCTCGGCGACATCGGGCGCGGCCTGAGCCCGTTTCCCTATGTGCTGATGCTGGGCCAGGACGACAACGAACGCATCATGGGCGAAAAGCTGTGCGACCGGGATGTGGGCGTACAGTGGAACACCGAGCTGATTGCAATGGAGCAAAAGCCCGGATACGTCGAAGCCGTCCTGAAGCAGCCCGACGGCACTTCGCGCACCATCCAGGCATCGTATGTCGCGGGCTGCGACGGGGTGCATAGCGCGGTGCGCGAATTGTCGGGAATCGCATTCCCCGGCGCGCCGTACGAGCACGTGTTCTTCGTGGCGGACACCGAAGCGACCGGCTCGATGGTGGCCGGCGAGCTGAACGTTTTCTTCTGGCGACGAGGCTTTCATCTGTTCTTCCCGATGCGGGGACGCAATCGTTGGCGCGTGATCGGTATCGTGCCGCAGCGCCTGCGCGACCAGCCGGAGCTCTCGTTCGATCAGCTGATGCCGGCAATCCGGCGTGAGGTCGGCGCGGCTCTCGCGTTCCAGGCGTGCGACTGGTTCTCGACCTACCGGATTCATCACCGCTGCGCCGAGCGCTTTCGCGACCGGCGCTGCTTCCTGCTCGGCGATGCGGCCCACGTGCACAGTCCGGTCGGCGGGCAGGGCATGAACACTGGTCTGCAGGATGCGTACAACCTGGCGTGGAAGCTCGCGCTGGCCATCGGGAATCGGGCGGGCGATTCGCTGCTGGATAGCTACGAGCAGGAGCGCCGGGCGGTCGCGCAGGACCTGCTGCGCTCGACCGACCGCGCGTTCAGTCTGCTCGTGTCCGAGAGCTGGTTCGCCGGTCTCTTCCGCACGCGCATCTTCGCCCACCTGGTGGCGTTTGCGATGCGATTTGCACGCGCGCGCGAGCGCCTGTTCCGTACCGTTTCGCAGATCGGAATCCGCTACCGCGCGAGCGCCCTGTCGGAAACGCTCCCGGATGCTCCGCGCACGGCCCCTCGGGCGGGAGATCGTTTCCCATGGCTCAAGCTGAAATTTCAATCGGGTGCGGCGGCCGAGGACATGTACGAACGGCTCGACGACACGCGCTTCAATCTGATCGTCGTCGGACAGCCGTTGCCGCAGCCGGCCGCGCTCTTTGCGATCGACGCGTCGGCCGTGCATGCCGTCATCGACGACCCGGCAAACAACGAAGTGCTGGAGCGGGCGGGAATCACGGTACCGTGCTACTTCGTGCTGCGGCCCGACGGATACATCGCGCTCGCAGGTGGCCGCCTGATGGCGCAGGACATCGAGCGCTATTTCGCCGGGCGCGACATCCGCTTGCCGCCGCATACGCAAAGTGTATCGATGTTGCAGGGGGTTGCTATGCCGTGACCGCTTGCGAATCGATCAGTGGCGCCGACCACACGTCGTAGCCGTACACCCAGGTCGGATCGGTTGCACTGCGCATCCAGGTGTTCTTGCTCGAGGTCTGCTGGATCTCCGACGTGCGCGGCAGCCGGTGCGCTTCGTAACGTTTGAAGGCCTGCGCGATGCCGTCGGCATCGACGCTTTCCAGGCAGCGCGAAAGCATGGCCGCATCCTCCAGCGCGGAGGCGGCGCCTTGGGCCATGTACGGCGTCATGGGATGGCAGGCATCGCCCAACAGCGCCACCCGGCCCTCGCACCAGCGCGGGAGTGGATCGCGCTCCATCAATGCCCACTTGTGCACCTCGGGGCAAGCCTGCATGACGGCCCGCACCTCGGGATGGAATCCGGCATAGGCTTCGCGCAAGCCGTTCAGATCGCCCTTCTGCGACCAGGATTCGGGCGTCATCCAGCCTGCGTCTTCGGGCTGGCTGGTGACGAAGTACAACTCGTCGAGATTGGCGGTGACGAAGTAGATCACGACGTGCCGGTCGGGTCCCCACCATTTGGTGCGCACCGGAGTGATGCGCTGATCGCCGAGCAGGCGGGCAGGATAGGTGGTGCGGTAGGCGACGCGGCCCGTGAAGCGCGGCTTCTCGGGGCCCAGCATCCCGTTTCGTACTGTCGAATGCACGCCGTCCGCGCCGATCACGGCCTGCGCCGACGCTCGCGTGCCGTCGGCGAAGGTCAGCGTGACGCCGTTCGCATCCTGGTCGAGCCCGGCCAGCTTGCGATTGAACTGCACGATGCCGGGCGTCAGCACCGACTCGATGATTGCATGCAGGTCGGCTCGATGCAGCAGCAGGTAGGGCGCGCCATAGCGGTGCTCGATCGCCTCGCCCAGCTCCAGCTCGTTGGTGACCTTCCCGCTATCCCACTCGCGGCTGATTCCCGCCGGCGCCGCGAAGGCGATTTCCCGCATCCGCTGCTCGGTGCCGAGACGGCGGTGCACGCGCATGGCATTGGGCGTCTGCTGGATGCCGGCGCCAACCCGGGCGAAGCGCGAGCTTTGCTCGTAAATCGTAACCTCGAAGCCGAGGCGCGACAGGAAGACCCCGGCCGCGAGCCCTCCGATGCCTGCGCCGATGATCGCGATCGATCCCTTGCTCATGGCGCCAGCATGCAAGTCAGTCGAACAGGCCGGTCAGGTCGATCACGAAAGCGCTCTGCTCGATGCGCCCTTGCCTGCCGTAGTGCTCGAAGCGCCTGGATTGCGGAAAGACGATCCAGGCTTCGATGCCACCTGTCGCAAGGTAGGCAGCGACCTTTTCGTTGAGCTCTTTGCGTGAATTGGACGGGGATGCGACTTCGATGCAAAGCTCGGGCGCCTGTGTGAAGGGCGTTTCATTGTCATGCGTAGCGATGAATTCGGCGCTGGCCCATGCCACGTCGGGAACGAACAAGCCGGACGCGGTCGCAATGCCGACTTCAACGAAGACGTCCCCCTGCAGTGCCGCCAGCCTTTGAGCCAGGCGCGCCTGCAATTTTCCGTGATAAGTGCTCGCGGGGCTCATGATGACCCGGCCCCACGTATCGACTTCCAATTTACCGGGCACGTTCGCGAAGTAGGGGTCTTCGCACATCTTGCGGTACATCGCGCCCAGTTCCTCGGGCGTCAGCGGCTTGTCGATGACTTCGGGTGTATCGTCCATGACATGGGTCCTGGCGCGAACAGATAACGGATCGATCGACTGAACGGGTAGTAGTCTAAGCCTGCGACCTGGCCGCGACAATCGGCCATCCGTCATAGCATTGCATGTCGGCTCGCAGGCGCTATGACTACGGACGAACGCGCTTCTCGCGCAGCCGCCGGCGCGGCGATTCGCGCCCGGTCGTCAATCGAACAGTTCGCTCAGATCAACCTCGAACGCCGTCTGTGGCAGCGGACCGTTCTTGCCATAGAACTCGAAGCGCTTGCTTCGAGATAAAACGATCCACGCTTCGACGGCACCGGCTGCGAGATAGGCAGCGATCTTTTCGCTCAATGCATTGCGTGAGTTGGAAGGCGATGCGACTTCGATGCACAGCTCCGGCGCCCGCGTGAAAGGCATTTCTTCGTCCTGCCGGGACACAAATTGAGCGCTCGCCCAGGCGACATCGGGAACGAGCAGTCCAGCCGGCGTGACGATCGGAGGCCCGGTGTATGCTTCGCCGCCGAGCGCACTCAGGCTGCGAGCCAACCGTGCCTGGAGTTTTCCATGATACGGCGTCGCAGGGCTCATCAGGATGCGGCCCCACACGTCCAGCTCGATCTTGCCCGGAACGTTCGCGAACAATGGGTCGTCGCACAGCTTGCAGTACATCTCGCCCAGCGCGTCGTACGTCAGCGGTTCGTCGATGACTTCGGATGTCGTATCCATCTCGTTACTCGACTCGGCGATGGGATGGCTCGTTCGCCTGCGATTCGGATAGTCTACGCGTGGACCAACGGCCGAACAATCGTCCATGCGTCATAGCCTTGGACGGGACTCGAGTGCAGTTGGCGTGGCAACGAACGCTATCCAGCCTTGCGCGGATTGAAAATCGCCGAATGCATGACCTCGGCCATCGTCTTGTTCCCGGCGCGAATGGCGACATACAAGCGCACCAGCTCGTGCCCCTTGCGTTGCCACTTCTCCTCCGGAATGGCGCGGATCTCGTAAGCCGGACCGACACGCAGCACATGGTGAAAGACCATGCGGCTGCCGGTGTGGATCCAGGCGGGCAGCGTGAAGCGGTTGCGCAGCACGTAGTTCGCCTGGCGCAATACGAAGCCCGGGTGCAGGCACGGCGTGTCGCCGCTCGTGTAGATGCTCAGATCGTCGCGCACGTCCGCGCACCATTGCCGGTTGTCGGCAGCCGTCGGTGACCAGGCGAGCGCCGGGAACGGCTTGCCGACTTCCATCAGCTCCCAAGTCACGATCGGGCGTGCTTCGATTGGCGGGGCGGGGGGCGTATCGCTGCGTGGGTCGACCGCTGGGCTCGACTGCGGGATATGCGAGCTCATGCGCGCAAGCTCGACACCTTCCTCGTTCGTGCAGGTGAGCTCGTAGGCAGAACCGGCCTCATCCGTGCGCGTGCGGACGGTCAGCAGATCGCCCTCGTAGGCCGGTTTTGCGAACGACACTTCGGCGATTCCCTTGCCGAGCCAGGATTCGCCGTAGCGCTCGACCAGGGGCCGCGTCATATGCGCGAACACCGTGACGCCGGGAACGAGCGCGCCCTTGAAGCCGAACTGGCGTGCGACTTCGTCGCTGTGCATCCGGTTCTCCGAATGCTCCGAGGCGTTGTGGGTGCACACGCGGTAGGGCGGCAAAGCGTCGAGCGTCGCTTGTTGTGTGCTCATGACAGCTCCACAAGTCCCCCTCTCCCTCCGGGAGAGGGGCTAGGGGTTGGGCTAGGGGTGAGGGAAGCGAGCTCTCTTACTCGGTGGTGGCTCGCCAATGCAGTTCAATAATACTGCCGAATGTACCCGTAAGCCTTGTCGAACAATTCCTGGTCCGTATGCAGCTTGTACTTGAGGAGCGCGCGCCGAAGCTCCTTCTGCACCAGACGCTCGCCTTGCCCGGTGTCCTGCCAGTCGGGGAAGCGCACCTTCTTCACGATGTCGTCGATGTCCATGACGATCCGCTCGACGATGATGTGCGTGTTCTTCGTCCGCGCCTCGGTAAATAGCTCCGTCAGTGCCTCCTTCGCCCGGTCGCGCTCTTCCTCGGGATCGGTTTCGCGCTCGGCTTCGACGACGTCGCGCGCTACTTCGAGGATCGCCTTGAGGAATTCGAGGCTGGTGAGGACGCCCTGTTCGTGCCGCTCCCTGATTCTCTCCAGCCGCTCGCCCAGCGCAGTGAACTTGGGATTGCCGAGGTGCTTGCGCAGGCGCGCGACCAGCTTGATTTCGACTTCGTGCGCCTTTTTCGCCGGATCCGCGTCCTTGAGAATCTCTTCCAACACCTGCGCATCGAGCACCAACGTCTCGACATCGTCGCGCACCGATTCGACATGGACGTTCTGATTGATCAGCTCGACCGTCTTCGCGCCGAGCGCATGCCACAGGAGCTTGCCGTTGCCGCTCGGGGGCTTCACCGATTCGTACACCTGCGTGAGCCAGCGGTAGTCGGCTTCGCACGCCGTCAGCATGGGGTCGGGCGACAAGGCTTCCCATAGCGTCCCGAGCAGCGAATACGAGGCCGCGAACTTGTCGCGGATTTCGTTGTTCGGCAGCTTCTCCTGCGCGGCCATGAGGCCCTCGTAGCCGCCGACGCTGCGATCGACACCGGGAAAGAACGCGAGGCAGGCCTGCATCTGCACCTGGCAGCGCCTTGCGCAGCTCTTCGATGTTCGACACGACCTGCTGCACCGCCTTTTCGTCGAAGTCCAGCGCGCGGGCGACGTCGTCGAAGATGCCGATGTAGTCGACGATCAGGCCGTGCGTCTTCTCCTGGCCGTAGGTGCGATTGGTGCGGCAGATGGCCTGCAGCAGGTTGTGGTCCTTCATTGGTTTGTCGAGATACATCGCCTGCAGGATCGGCGCGTCGAACCCGGTCAAGAGCTTGGCGGTCACGATGACGAGCTTGAGCGGATCGGCCGGATCACGGAAGCGGTCGAGCAGGGCCTTCTCGGCGTCCTTGTCGCGTGCATGTTCCTTCCATTCCGGCGGATCGCCGGGCATGGTCGTCATCACGATCGCGCTCGCGTCGGCACCGATCAGCTCGTCCATGACGGCCTTGTAGAGCACGCAGCACTCGCGGTCGAACACCACCACCTGGGCCTTGAACCCGTTCGGCTCCACCTTGGCCTGGAAGTGCTGGACGATATGGTTCATCACGGCGCGGATACGCTCCGGATTCTTGACCAGCACCGCCATCTTCGCAGCCCGCTTGGCGAGATCGTCCCGGTCCTGTTCGCCCAGGTCGCCGGTGATTTCGCGGTAGGCTTCGTCGATCGCCGTGCGGTTGATCTTGAGGCGCACTTCCGGCGCTTCGAAGTGCAGCGGCAGCGTGGCCCGGTCGCGGATCGAATCCTGGAACGAGTAGCGGCTCATGTAGCCTTTCTCGTCCACGTCCGCGCCGAAGGCCCAGTAGGTGTTGCGGTCGGCACGGTTGATCGGCGTGCCGGTCAGGCCGAACAGAAATGCGTTTGGCAAGGCAGAACGCATCTTGCGGCCTAAATCGCCTTCCTGGGTGCGGTGGGCTTCATCCACCAACACAATGATGTTCTTGCGGTCGTTGAGAACGCCTTCCGCCTCGCCGAACTTGTGAATCGTCGTGATGATGACTTTCCGCGCATCCTGGCTAAGCAGCGTTCGGAGTTCCTCGCGGCTTTCCGC
>JBOIEI010000553.1:0-2500 GCA_050741055.1 Burkholderiales bacterium
CCGCTCAGGATCATCAGGAACACCAACGCCACCAGTGCGAGGGCGCCGCCGGAGAGCCGGGTGCGATACGCCGTCCGTGCTGCGCTCGGCTCAAGCATGTCGAGCGCGATCCAGAACATCGCGGCAAAGATGGCGAAGGCGAGTCCCAGGTGCGCGGTGAGCCGGAAGTGACTCACGCGCGGATCGTCCACCAGTCCGCTCATCACCATGTACCAGCCCATCGCGCCCTGTGCCGCGCCCAGCAGGAAGACGAATCCGAGCCTCCAGGCGTTGTAGCGGTCCAGACGCTTGCGCAACAGGAAAGCCAGATAGGGCAGAAGAAAGCCCAATCCGATCAGCCGTCCCAACAGCCGGTGGATGTATTCCCACCAGAAGATGCCCTTGAACTCCTGCAGGCTCATGCCGCGATTGACCTGCTTGTATTCGGGCGTCAACTTGTACTTGTCGAACAGCTCGAGCCACTGCGTCTCGCTCAGCGGCGGCAGTGTGCCCACGATCGGCTGCCACTCGACGATGGAAAGCCCCGAGCGGGTGAGACGCGTGATGCCGCCGATCACGATCATAACGAAAAGCAGCGCGCACAGCGCGAGCAGCCAGATGGCGACCTGCCGGCGCGCCCGGTGGTCCATGCGCGCTCGCGCCACGCTCACCACTGCGCGAGCACGGCACGCTGATCGACCCGGTTCGGATACTCGCGCAGCGGCGCATCGCCATGGATCGGACGGCCGTCGAGCACGTCGAATTCCCAGCCGTGCCTGGGGCATATGAGCCGGGTTCCCTTCAACGCCTGCTCGGGCAAGAGCGCCGCCTGATGCGGGCAGTGCGCGTCATAGACCCGTACGCGCTCCGCGGAGCGATGGACGAGCAGCGACTTGCCGTCGGCGTCGATCCGGGCGGTCTCGCCGACCTCGATATCGTCCAGCGCGCAGATACGGTGCCAGCCCGTTTCGCTCAGGAGCGCATCGGCCCGAAATTCGGGAAGGTCCATCGCGAGCAGCACGTCGACCGCCCAGACGATCCGCGTCAACCCGAGCGCCGGAAACGCCATCAGCAGCGCATCCAGCACTTCGATCGGTTGCGCCCCCGCCTCGAGCGCTCGGCGCAGGTACTGGCGAAAACCGGCTTCGGTCTGCGCATGCACCTTGGTGATGACCGAGATGAGCGCCCGGGTCTTCGGGTCGAGGTGGCGTCCGGCTTCGCGCATGAAGCGGAAGTAATGGCCCATGGCCTCGGGCCGGACCTTCAGCAGATAGTCGAGTGCATCGCTCATTCAATCGGTTCCTGAGTGGCAAGGGCGCTTACGTCCCGCCCCGCAAGGACCGCCTCGAACAGCCGCATCGTCGAATCGACGATCGGTGCCCCGGCGGTCGGCGTCGACTCGCTTTGCGGTCGATCCCCACTGCGTGGGGCCCCTCGCCCGGTAAGCTCGCGCCGCCACTATTGTCGGATGCCGTCGGCGCTTCGTCCAATGTGTCGCGTCGCGGCACGATTACAATAGCGCGCGCACCGATCCCGGATGCTGCATCGACGTAGCTCGCCGACACATATCCCTTCGCCGCAAACGGCACGGGTGGACAACGGGATTTCGCGCCCATGCGCCAGAAGGAATGCCGCTGCTCGCCCTCGAACCTGCCGCGCGCGGCCGGAAACATATCGTGGTTCGCGGCCAAAGGCGCAGCGAGAAGGATCTTGCTCATAGCGGCCATCGCGATCGCGGCCATGCCAGACGCGAATGCGACCTGCGGCCTGGCCTTCTGCATGGTGAACACCAACTGGAACCTGCACGGGCTCGTGGCCGAGTCCGGCCTGCGGCTCGATATGCGCTACGAGTTCGTGGACCAGGATCAGCCGCTCAGCGGCTCCAGGAAGGTGGGCGTCGGCGAGATCGCCAAGCACCACGACGAAGTGCGCACCATCAATCGCAACCTCGTCTCGACGGTCGATTACACGTTCGATTCTCGATGGGGGCTGACTGCCGTAGTCCCGGTCGTGAAACCGGACCACCAGCACATCCACAATCACCACGGCACGCCGATCCCCGAAAGCTGGGACTTCACGCGACTGGGTGATATCCGTGTTCTTGGACGCTTTCAAAGCGCCTCGGGCACCCCCGAGACGGGACGGTTGCATTTTTCCGGCGTCAATTTCGGATTGAAGCTTCCTACCGGCAAGCACGATATTCGTAATGGCGAGGGCGCCCTCGCAGAGCGTTCCTTGCAACCGGGCAGCGGGACGACCGATGCGCTCATCGGCGGATTTTTCAGTCAGGTCATTCCCGGTTCCGACTCGTCGTGGTTCGTGCAAGCCCTTGTCCAGAGCCCGCTCGAAAGTCGCGACGACTATGCGCTGGTGGGGATTACGACGCGATTCTAGTCCTTGGGTACGTGCGCGTACTCTGTCTCGGGGCGTTTACAATAGCGCAACCGATCGCCTCGACTTTCCGACGGCATGCTCGACTGCCGCGCTCTTGCCCGGGTGGTGGAACCGGTGGACACAAGGG
>JBOIEI010000554.1:0-6472 GCA_050741055.1 Burkholderiales bacterium
GCGCAGCGTCGTTCATCCGGCGTCCTCGGAACGCAGCAGCGGAAACAGGATCACGTCGCGAATGCTCGGCGTATCGGTGAGCAGCATCACCAGCCGGTCGATGCCCACCCCTTCGCCGGCGGTCGGCGGCAGCCCGTATTCGAGGGCGCGAATGTAGTCAGCGTCGTAATGCATCGCCTCGTGGTCGCCCGCGGCCTTCTGCCGCGCCTGTTCGCGAAAGCGCTCGGCCTGGTCCTCGGGATCGTTCAGCTCCGAGAAGCCGTTGGCGATCTCGCGGCCTGCGATGTAGAGCTCGAAGCGCTCGGTCGACTCGGGATGCTTGTCCGAGCGGCGCGCAAGTGGCGAAGCCTCGGCCGGATAATCGATGATGAAGGTGGGCTCGAACAGAAATTCCTCGGCCCTCGCCTCGAACAGGCTCAACTGCAGGCCGCCGACGCCGTCCGTGGGCCGGTGCGCAGCGCCGATCTTCTGCAGCTCGGCGAGCAGAAACTCCCGCTCCGCCAGCTGCGCCTCGGTATATTCGGGATGGTATTTGCGAATCGCCCCCGTCACGGTCAAGCGGTCGAACGGCTTGGTGAAGTCGATCTCTCGCCCCTGGTACTGGAAAGCGCTCGTCCCGAGCACGCTTTGCGCGACGTGACGGAACATCTCCTCGGTGAACGCCATCAGGTAGCGATAGTCGCGATAGGCGCAATAGAACTCGAGCATCGTGAATTCGGGGTTGTGACGGGTCGAGATGCCCTCGTTGCGGAAATTGCGGTTGATCTCGAACACCTTCTCGTAGCCGCCGACCACCAGGCGCTTGAGATACAGCTCGGGCGCGATGCGCAGGTACAGCTCCATGTCGAGCGCATTGTGGTGCGTGACGAACGGACGCGCTGCCGCGCCGCCCGGGATCGGCTGCATCATCGGCGTTTCGACTTCCAGATAGCGCCGGTCGAGCAGAAACTGGCGCACCGCCTGGATCGCGCGTGAGCGCTGCACGAAGCGCAGGCGCGAATCGGCGTTGGTGATGAGATCGAGATGGCGGCTGCGATAGCGCGTCTCCTGGTCCGAAAGCCCGTGCCACTTTTCCGGCAGCGGACGCAGGCTCTTCGCGAGCAGGCGAAGCTTGCGCGCGCGCACGGTCAGCTCGCCCTTGCGCGTTCTGAAGAGCTCGCCCTCGATGCCGAGGATGTCGCCGATGTCGACCTGCTTCTTGAAGAGCTCGTGCGCATCCTTGCCCGCGTCGTTGTCCGCGACCGAGATCTGGATCGTTCCGCTCATGTCCTGCAGATTGCCGAAGCTCAACTTCCCCATCGTGCGGCGAAGCATCAGGCGGCCGGCGATCTGCGCTTCGATGCGGTCCTTTTCCAGCGCCTCGGCGTCGGAGGTCTGGTATTTCTCGACCAGATCGGCGGCCAGGTGGTTACGCGCGAAGTCGTTGGGATACGCCAGACCGGCTTCCCGCAGGCTCTTCAGCTTGGTGCGCCGCTCCGCGATGACGTGATTTTCGTCCTGGGGGGGCTGTTCGTTCGGCATCGATGGTCTCGCGGAATCGTTCATTGCGGGTTCTGGCGTGCGGTTGGCGTGGCGCAGATCTAGACGCCTTGTTTCAGGCTCGCTTCGATGAAGACATCGAGCTCGCCGTCGAGCACCGCCTGAGTGTTGCCAATCTCGACATTGGTGCGCAGATCCTTGATGCGCGACTGGTCGAGCACGTACGAGCGGATCTGGTGGCCCCAGGCGATGTCGGTCTTGGCGTCCTCCATGGCCTGGCGCTCCTCGTTGCGCTTGCGCAGCTCCAGTTCGTACAGGCGCGACTTGAGCATCGCCATGGCCTCGGCCCGGTTGCGATGCTGCGAGCGGTCGTTCTGGCATTGGACGACGATGTTGGTCGGCAGGTGCGTGATGCGGATGGCCGAATCCGTCTTGTTGACGTGCTGGCCGCCGGCGCCCGAGGCGCGAAAGGTATCGACCCGGAGATCCGCCGGATTGATTTCGACCTCGATGGTCTCGTCGACTTCCGGATACACGAACACGCTGGCGAACGAGGTATGGCGGCGCGCGTTGGCGTCGAACGGCGACTTGCGCACCAGGCGGTGGACGCCCGTCTCGGTGCGCAGCGTGCCGTAGGCATACTCGCCGCTCACCTTCAGCGACGCGCTCTTGATGCCGGCGACTTCGCCCGGCGACTCTTCCAGCACTTCGACCGAGAAGCCCTTGCGCTCGCAGTAGCGCAGGTACATGCGTTCCAGCATCTGCGCCCAGTCCTGCGCCTCGGTGCCGCCGCTGCCGGCCTGGATGTCGAGGAAGCAGCTGTTCGGATCCATCGGATGGGAGAACATGCGGCGAAATTCCATGTTCTCGACCGCGGCGCCGACACTGTCCAGATCCCGATCCACGGCGCCGAGGGTGGCGTCGTCCTCCTCGGCGCGCGCGAGCTCGTACAGCTCTTCGGCATCGCGCAGGCTCGCATCGACGCGCTCGAGCGAGCCGACGGTGTCTTCCAGGACTTTGCGTTCCTTGCCCAGGTCCTGAGCACGCTGGCGATCGGACCAGATCGCCGGGTCTTCGATCAGCGCGCTGACTTCGGCCAGGCGCTTGCGCTTGGTATCGAAGTCAAAGATACCTCCGCAGCTCGGCCGCTCGTCGGGAGAGGTCCTGAATGTGCGAAGCGATGGCGTTGACGCGCTCGGGTTCCATCTCGGGCCATGCGAGAAATCGAACGCAGAAGTATACCGCAGGCGGCGCCGCGATTCAGTCCGCGGGCTGCCAATGCTCGATGGTGAGCTGCACACGGCGCGCTCCGTTGAGCTCGTCGATGCCGAGCCGATAGACCGCATGCAGCCGCTGCGGCAGCGGCTCGGCGAAGCCGAAAAGGATCGCATCGATCCCTCGCCCGGGTCCTTCGAACACCAGGCGCGAATGCTTCTGTGCCGCCACGCGTTGGCTTCGCACCACGAACTCGCCCTGAAAGAGCGGCGGGGCGAAACCCTGGCCCCATACCTCCTGGGTGAGCATCAGCGCCGAAGCTAGCGCGAGCTCCCCGGTTGCCAGCATGCCGTCGGTCTGGATGGTTTGCGCGAGATCGGACGCTGCAAGGCGCTCGTGGCAGACGGCCTCGAAGGCTGCGCTGAAGCTGGCCAGATCGCGCTCCGCGATCGTGAGCCCGGCGGCCGCGGCATGTCCGCCGAAGCGCAGGATGAGTGCCGGTGCGCGCTTCGACACCAGATCGAGCGCATCGCGCAGATGCAGTCCGGCGATCGAACGTCCCGAGCCCTTGAGCGTGCCGTCGGCACCGCGCGCGAAGGCGATGGCAGGGCGGTGAAAGCGCTCCTTCAAGCGCGAGGCGAGAATGCCGACCACGCCCTGATGCCAGTCGTCCTGATAAAGGCAAAGGCTGAAGCGGTCTTCGACGGCGCCGTCGATCAGCTCGTCGAGCGCGCTCTGGTGCATATCGGCTTCGATCGAGCGCCGCTCGGTATTGAGCCGATCCAGCTCGCGCGCCATCTGCAGAGCCTGTGTGTCATCGTCGCTCAGCAGGCATTCGATGCCCAGCCGCATGTCGGTGAGCCGTCCGGCTGCATTGAGACGGGGGCCCAGGAGGAATCCGAGATCGTAGGCACCGGCGCGTTGGAACTCCCGTCCGGCGACCTGGTAGAGCGCCCTGATGCCCGCATGCGCGCGCCCTTCGCGGATGCGCTTCAAGCCGTGATGCACCAGGATGCGATTGTTGGTATCGAGGACGACGACATCGGCCACGGTTCCGAGCGCCACCAGGTCGAGCAGGCTCGCCAGGTTCGGTTCCGGCCGCGATGCGAACGCGCCGCGCCGGCGCAGTTCGGCACGCAGCGCGGCCAGCACGTAGAACATGACGCCGACACCGGCCAGGTGCTTGCTCGGAAAGGTGCAGTCCGGCTGGTTCGGATTGACGATGCAGCGTGCGGCGGGAAGCTCGGCGCCCGGCAGATGGTGATCGGTCACCAGCACCTCGATGCCGAGGCGAGCTGCCTCGGCAACCCCGTCGACGCTGGCAATGCCGTTGTCGACCGTGATGATGATGTCGGGCGAGTTGCGTTCGGCGGCCAGGCGCACGATCTCCGGGGTGAGGCCGTAGCCATATTCGAAACGATTCGGCACCAGGTAGTCGGCCTGCGCACCGAGCGCGCGCAATCCGCGCAAGCCCACCGCGCACGCCGTGGCACCGTCGGCGTCGTAATCGGCGACGATCAGCAGGCGTTTGCTCGCACCGATGGCGTCGGCGAGGATGAGCGCCATCGCACGCGCGTTCAGCAGCTGATCGACCGGCAGTAGCGCGTTGAGCGGATAGTGCACTTCCGCCGGCTCGCGCACGCCGCGCGCGGCATAGATGCGCGCGAGCAACGGGTCGATGCCGGCTTCGCGCAACGTCGCCGTCGCGATCGGGCAGCACTCGCGCGTGACGATGCTAGGCATGGGCAAGCAGCCTCGCGCGGCGCCACCAGCGGCGCAGGCACTGGCGCGTGATGCTGCGCCCGATCGAACGACCCGAGCCGAGCAACAGCAGGCATAACTCGGCGATCGCGCCTGCTTCGATCTGCTTTGCGAACGGGCCGATCCAGTTGCGCTCGATGTCCGCGAGGGGCTTGCCGGCTGCCGGGCAGACCACGAGCAGCGCTGCGTCGGGCGGCAGGAGCGTCAATGCGGTGGCGTCGGCGGGCAATGTTGCGGCTTCCGCACCGCTCGCGCGCGCGATCCCGCGCACGACCGGATCGTCGCTGTAGGCGTGGCTGTAGCGCGAGCGTCCGATCGCGGGCATGTGGCCGTTGCCCCACGGCCAGACGCCAGTTATCGGAAGCTTGCCGCTCGCTTCGCGCGCTGCGTTCAACGGCAGGTCATGCAGCAGCATCTGTGCTTCGGTCACGAGGCGGCGCAGTTCAGCGCCGTCGGCGCCGGCAGGCAGATGCTGCTCGTCGAGCGCGCCGGCGCACGCCTGCGGCGGCTGCGTTCGCAACTCGAGCGGCCGGGGCGAGCGCACATACCAGCGCCCGGCCGCGCCCGATACGAGCTGGAAGCCGGATTGCGCGAAATGCGCTTCGAGCGCCGTTTGCAGTGTCTCGGCTTCGGCAGGCGTGACGTCGTCCGGCGGCAACGGCATGAGCAGCAGGCGGGAGCGGTCGGCTCGCAGATGCACCGGGTCGAGCCGCAGCCACTCATCGCTGCCCGGTTCGATGCCATCGCCGAGCAGGCTCAAGGGCGCCGCCGGAAGCCCCTGCTCGCGCGGCAGGTCGAACAGCGCCTGCAGACACGTTTCGAGATCCGCAGCATCGAACGGGATCGGGTCGCCACGCGCGATAAAACGCTCCAGCGTCGCGTGCCGCGCCTCGGCATCCGCCGCGGGCGGCGGCGAGCAGGTGGCATCGATCACGAAATCGATTTTCATGGCAGGCATCGGACCGCAGCATGGCGCCCGACTATAGGGGGGCACCTTGCGAGCGTCAACGACCCGCTCGAAGCTCTCGTCTCCTAGCATACCCGTCGACGCACTCGGCAATGGTCCGCGCGTTACTCAAGCCCGCGATCCTCGGTTACACTGCCGCGTTCTTTCGTCCGGCACGCCAGCTTGCAGCCTTTCGAGCTTTTCATCGGCCTGCGCTATACGCGGGCCAAGCGCCGCAATCACTTCATCTCCGTCATCGCGCTCATCTCGATGCTCGGCATCGCGCTGGGAGTGATGGCGCTGATCGTGGTGCTGTCGGTCATGAACGGGTTCCAGAAGGAGCTGCGCGCGCGCATCCTCGGCGTGGCCTCGCACGTGCAGGTGAGCGGTGTGGGCAATCGCCTGCTGCCTTGGCGCGAAGTGCTGCAGCAGGCGCAAAGCCACCCCGACGTGGTTGCCGCCGCGCCGTTCGTGATGGCGCAATCGATGCTCTCGTTCGGCGCTAGCGTGCAGGGCGCGGTCATTCGCGGCATCGATCCGGCCGCTGAATCCAAGGTGGCCGAGGTCGGCAAGCACATGAAAGTCGGCAGTCTGGACGCGCTCAAGCCGGGCGAGTTCGGCATCGTCCTCGGCGCCGAGCTTGCGCGTGCGCTGACCGTGCGCCCCGGCGAGACGGTGGTGCTGATCGCTGCGCAAGGCCAGGTGACTCCGGCCGGCATCCTGCCGCGGCTGCGCCAGTTTCGCGTCGTCGGCATTTTCGAAGTCGGCATGTACGAGTACGACTTCGGGCTCGCCTACATCCACATCGAAGATGCGCAGCGGCTCTATCGCCTGGGCGATGCGGTGTCGGGTGTTCGGCTGCGACTCGACGATCTCATGGAGGCTCCGCGCGTCGCGCGCGAGCTCACCATGAATCTTCCGGGCGAGACCTACGTCGCCGACTGGACGCGCAGCCATGCGAACTTCTTCCGCGCGGTCGAGATCGAGAAGCGCGTGATGTTCATCATCCTCACTCTGATCGTGGCAGTAGCGACCTTCAACATCGTTTCGGCCCTGGTCATGGCAGTCACC
>JBOIEI010000555.1:0-1961 GCA_050741055.1 Burkholderiales bacterium
GCCCCGCCTTGACCACGATGATCGGCTTGTTGCGCGCGGCGGCCCGGGCAGCGGAGAGAAACTTGCGCGCGGCCCGGAGCGATTCGAGGTAAAGCAGGATCGCGCGTGTGCCGGGGTCGCTGCCGAGATAGTCGATCAGATCCGCGATGTCGACGTCGGCGTGCTCGCCTGCGGATATGAAATGCGAGAAGCCGATGCGGCGCGACCTTGCCCAGTCGAGCACGGCCGTGACCAGGGCGCCCGACTGCGAGATGAATGCAATGTTTCCGGGCAGTGCATTGGTGTGCGCGAAGCTCGCGTTGAGGCCGATGCCGGGCACCAGCAGGCCGATGCAGTTCGGTCCGAGGATGCGCAACAGATGCGGGCGGGCAGCATCCAGCATGGCCTGCTTGGGTGTGGGCTGGCCCTCGTCCGAGGTTGTGTTCATGCCGGCGGTGATCACCACTGCGGCACGCGTGCCGCGTTCGGCCAGGCGCGTGATCACATCCGGCACCGTGACGGGCGGAGTGCAGACGACTGCGAGATCGGGTGCGGAGGGAAGTTGATCCGGACGTGCGAACGCGCGGATGCCCTGCACCTGATCGTACTTTGGATTGACCGGGTAGATGGCGCCGGCGAACCCGCCCGCGAGCAGATTGCGCATGACGACGGTGCCGATGCCGTTGGGCCGGTTGGAAGCGCCGATCACGGCAACCGAACGCGGATTGAGCAGAAATTCGAGATTGCGGACGCTCATTGCAAAGCCCGCGCGAAGTCGATCTGACGGTATGGTCGCACGCGATGCCGGGTTGGCCAAGGTTGCGGGAAGACCCGGTGCGGGCGCAGGGCTTGCAGCCGGGCGCGATGGACGTATCCTGAGGGCTTGCGAACGCAACGCGCGAAGGCCAGTGGCGCATGAACGGACGGATCGAAGCGTGGCAATGCATCGGCTGCGGACGCATCGAGGCCCCGCAGAATTGCATCGGCGTATGCCAGGACCGCAAGGTGGAACTGGTCGATGCTCGCAGCTTCGACGAGCTGCAGCGGCGGCTGGATGCGGAACAGGTCAAGTCGGGCCGCCTGCTTGCCCTGGTGCAGCGGCTCGCCTGGAGCAAACCACGGCCCGATGCATGGGAGCGTTCCTACCTCACGTTGCAGGAGCAGGCGCGCGCGTTGGTGGATGAGATCCGCAGGCAAGCGCAAAAGACCGAGGCGCCTGCGCGCGTGGTACGCTTGGACGCTTGAAAGTGAAGCATCGATGAACCAACCGATCGATCTCCCGGCGTGGCGCAAAGCCCAGCGCGCCGAGCTGCTGGCGGCGCGCGAAACCATCCCGCTCGACGTCCGGCGCAGCCGCAACGAAACGATCACGCACCTGTTGAACGCTGCGTTCGATGTGCTGGCCGGTTCTTGCATCGGCTTCTGCTGGCCGTTCAAGGGCGAGCCCGATCCACGTTTCTTTGTGCACGAAATGCGCAAGCGCGACGCGCGCAGCGTGCTGCCTGTCGTGGTGGCGAAGAAGACGCCGCTCGAGTTCCGCGAGTGGTGGCCCGGTGCTCCGACAACGCCAGGGGTGTTCGACCTGCCGATACCGCAGGGAACCGAAATCCTGCGTCCGCACGCGCTGCTGGTGCCGCCGGTGGGCTTCGACGCCCAAGGCTATCGGCTCGGCTACGGCGGCGCCTTTTTCGATATCACGCTTGCCGCGATGATGCCTCAGCCGCTCAAGATCGGCATCGCTTTCGAGGTGTCGCGCATGCCGACCATCTACCCGCAGCCCTACGACATCCCGATGGATTTCATCGTGACCGAGAACGGCGTCGCGCAGGTGGAGGGCGGCAGGCTCGTCGCCATCAGCGATCTCGCTCGGGTTGGCACGATCGCCGCGCAGTTGTTGCGCGAGCGCGCACCGCGCTGAACCGACCCGAGCTCAGCGGCGCGCGGCGGGTCCGGGCAACAATACCGGGGCGGGCAGCGCTTGC
>JBOIEI010000556.1:0-1949 GCA_050741055.1 Burkholderiales bacterium
CTGCACCGACGTGCTGCCGGCCTTGGCATCGGCCGCCGCTTCCAGCGCGCTGGACGTTCCCTCGACCTTGCCCGCTGTGCCGCGAAGCTTCGCACGCAGCTCGAGAATGTTCTCCACCAGGCGCTTCTCCGCCTCCCAGCGCGGCTCGAGCTCGGCCAGGCGGCTCTGCTCGGCGGTGAGCTTTTCGCGCGCGGCCGCCTCGCGCTCGGCGGTATCGACCCCCACCGCGGTCTCGCGTCCGATGATCTCGAGCTCGTTCTCGAGCGCCTGGATGCGCTTGCGGCAATCGTCGACTTCGGCCGGCACGGCATGCTGGCTGATGGCGACCCGCGCGCATGCCGTATCGAGCAGGCTCACCGCCTTGTCCGGCAGCTGACGCGCGGGGATGTAGCGATGCGAGAGCTTGACTGCCGCTTCGACCGCCTCGTCCAGCACCTGCACCTTATGGTGCTTCTCCATGGTCGAAACGATGCCGCGCATCATGAGGATGCCCTTCTCCTCGCCCGGTTCGGCCACCTGCACGACCTGGAAGCGGCGCGTGAGCGCCGGGTCCTTCTCGATATGCTTTTTGTATTCAGCCCAGGTGGTGGCCGCCACGGTGCGCAGCGTGCCGCGCGCGAGCGCGGGCTTGAGCAGGTTCGCAGCGTCACCCGTCCCGGCCGCACCGCCCGCACCGACCAACGTGTGCGCTTCGTCGATGAAGAGAATGATCGGCTTGGCCGATGCCTGCACCTCCTCGATGACGCTGCGAAGCCGCTGCTCGAACTCCCCTTTCATGCTGGCACCGGCCTGCAGCAGGCCCACGTCGAGCGCGCGCAGCGATACCTCTTTCAGCGGCGGCGGCACGTCGCCCGCAGCAATCCTGAGCGCGAAGCCCTCGACCACCGCGGTCTTGCCCACGCCGGCCTCGCCGGTGAGCAGCGGATTGTTTTGGCGCCGGCGCATCAGGATGTCGACGATCTGGCGGATCTCCTCGTCGCGGCCCACCACCGGGTCGAGCTTGCCGGTGCGCGCCTGCTCGGTGAGATCGATGGTGAAGCGCGCGAGCGCTTCCTGCTTGCCCATCTGTGCGGGCGCGATCGCGCCGCTCGCTTCGCCCGGCGCCGCACCGCCACCGACCTGCGAGCCGTCGCGGGCCGCCAATCCGTCCTCCGGCGAACCGGCCACGATCTTTGCCAGGTCGTCGGCCAGCACGTCGGGCGTGATCGACTGGAATTGGCGCGACATCGCGTACAGGGCGTTGCGCAGTGTCGTAGTCTTCAGGCAACCGACCAGGAGATGCCCGGTGCGAACCGCGCCTTCACCGTACTTGAGCGTTCCGTACACCCAGCCGCGCTCGACCGCGTTTTCGATGTGCTCGGAGAGGTCCGAGATGGAGGTCGAGCCGCGGGGCAGCGCGTCCAATGCGGCCGTCATGTCGGATGCCAGCCGCGAGGCGTCGATGTCGAAGTGGCGCACGATCCGGTGCAGGTCGCTGTCCTGGTTCTGCAGGATCTGGTGCAGCCAATGCACCAGCTCGACATACGGATTGCCCCGCAGCTTGCAGAATACCGTCGCGCCTTCGATGGCCTTGTAGCCGAGCGGGTTGAGCTTACCGAATAATGCAACCCGGCTGATGTCGGACATAGCGATCTCCCTTTCGTTGAGACGGCGCGGCGCGCGGCGGCTGCGTGCGCTCGTCGAATCGTAGCGTCTTCGATGCCTAGCGCCCGGCGAGAACCAGATCGTCGGCAGGCGCCTCGTTCAGCCGCGTGCCGAGCCAGCTGGTCCATCCCAGGCGCCCGTTGTAGCCGAGCAGCAGCGGCGGCACCTGGTCGGCCTTCAGCACCAGGCGCGAGTCCCACTTGAGCTCGAATCCGACGTAGTTGCGCACCCAGTCGGTCAGGTTGCGATAGCTTTCGCCGCCGGGCAGAAAGCGTTCGTAGTCGGCATACGAAAGCGGGCCCACC
>JBOIEI010000557.1:0-2202 GCA_050741055.1 Burkholderiales bacterium
AACGGCATCGGCCTGCATGCCGATGCGCGCACTGCAAGTGAGGGAAAGATTGCGACAATGCTCTCCCAATTTGAAGGTCTGTCGACTCACCATCCGAGCACATAGGCCGGCCGGCGCGGATCGGCGCCGCCGTGCAGCACGCCGTGCTTGCGATCGTTGACGATGGCGCACACCGATCCTGCACGGGGCGTCCAGTCGCCCCAGCGAAACACCTTGTGCCCCCTGCGTTCGAGCGCATCGCTCACAGCAGAGTCGATCCGGTTCTCGATCTGCAGCCGGCCCGGGAAATAGGGATGCGGCTGGAACGAGCCCGGGAAGCTGTAGGTCGCGAAGCGCGGTGCTTCGACGGCGTCCTGCGGTGCCATGCCGAATACGTTGATGTTGAGGAAAACCTGCAGCATGGCTTGAGGCTGCACGTCGCCGCTGGGCGTGCCGAACGGCATGAGCAGCTCGCCGTTCTTGAACGCCAGTGCCGGATTGGGCGTCAGGCGCGGGCGCTTGCCCGGGGCGACCGACGCGGGATGATCGGGCTCGGCCCACGACTGGGTGCCGCGACCCGAGCACACGATGCCCACACCCGGGATGGTCGGCGTCTGGTCGCTGCCGTCACTCGGCGTGGCGGAGAAGGCATTGCGATCCTTGTCGACGACGCAAATGTACGACGTGTCGCCCGGACCCGGCCCGTGCTCGGTCTCGGGCTGCGGCATCCAGCGATTCGCGATCTCGCGCAGTGCGCGCGGATCGCCCGCGGGCGGCATTTCCGCCCAGGCTTTGGCTGGATCGATGAGGGAGCGCCGATAGGCCGCATAGCGCTCCGAGAGCAGGCCCTGGATCGGAACCTTGACGAATTTCGGATCGCCGACGTGGTTGTGCCGGTCCGCGAACGCGAGCTTCAACGCTTCCACCAGCAGGTGGATGTACTCGGGCGAGTTGTGACCGAGCGACGCCAGATCGTAGCCCTTCAGGATGTTGAGCGCCATCGGCAACACCGGCCCTTGCGACCATGGGCCGCAGGCATGCAGCTCGATGCCGGCGAAGCGGGTCTTCAGCGTCGGCTCGAAGCTCACGCGATACTCGGCCAAGTCCTCGCGGCTCATGAAGCCGCCCTGTGCACGAATGAACTTCACGATCTCGGCAGCGATGTCGCCCCGGTAGAACGCTGAGCGTACGGCGGCAAGCCCCGCCTTGCGGCCCTTGCGGCGTGCCGCACGCTTCTCTTCGTCGGCGAGGAACGTGAGCGTGCGCCCGAGATCGGCCTGCACGAACAACTCGCCCGGCTGAGGCACGCGGCCCCTGGGCAGGAATACTTTCGCGCTCGACGGCCAGCGCTCATAGCGAGCCCGGTTGTTGCTGAGGAAGCGCGTCAATGCCGGATACATCGGGTAACCTTCGGTCGCGAAGCGGATCGCGGCAGCGGCCACCTCGCCGAAGCTCATGGTGCCGAAGTGCTCGAGGGCCGTGATCCAGGCATCCGGCGCGGCCGGCACGACGCAGCGCTCGACTCCCGGCGGGATCAGTCCGCCGTGCGTCTTCAGGAAATAGTCGGGCGTGATCGCCTTCGGCCATACGCCGAGGCCGTCGATCGAATGCACGCTGCGGCTCTTCGCCAGGTAGATCATCTGCGGCGCGACGCCGCCGAAGCTCACGCGATCGGTCTGGAGCACGTCGATCGCGATGCCGGCGGCAACCCCGGCGTCGATCGCGTTGCCGCCGGCTTCCAGGATCATGAAACCCGCATGGGCGGCAAGATAGTGGCCGGCCGATATCACGTGCCGGGCGCCCATGATGGTCATTTGGCTCAAGCTCGATTCCCTTCAGGTCGGATCGCACAGCGGTTTGCACGGCTGGAGAAGAACGGCCGAGCATGTCGACATCGTAGCGTGCCTCGATGCGGTTGTCCGAAACCTGGCCAGCATGTGGACGCAGTGACCTGCACGCTCTACGTGTACCGAGTCAGCCGGCCCGTTCTGTGCCGAGCTCGAGCGCATTGGCCCAGCCGACAGGGCGACAAAGATCCATCACGGCCCGGGACGCTACCAGCGCTTGTAATGCGGGCGCCGTTGCGCGACATTGCGGCATACGTCAACGACGATCCATTCAAGGAAACGATGATGGCCTGCATGCGGATCTTTCACCCAGTCGCCCTTGTCTGCCTGGCAGCACTATCGACGCCAGCGCACGCTCAGAAGCCGTCCGATGCGG
>JBOIEI010000558.1:0-4609 GCA_050741055.1 Burkholderiales bacterium
AATGGATGCTGCCGCCACCACCCGTTTCGAGGCCGAGATCGCCCGGTACAACCGGTGGCGCGAGGACCTGACCCAGTCCGTTCACGCCTACCACGACTGGCTGGAGGCCAACAGCCAGCTCGACGTCCAGCAGTCCATCCGCTTCTACGACCTGCTCGAGAACCTCAACAAGGGCCGTCTCATGCTCGCCTTCCTCGCCGAGTTCTCGCGCGGGAAGTCCGAGCTCATCAACGCGCTCTTCTTCTCCGATTTCAAGGAGCGGCTGCTGCCCTCCGACGTGGGCCGCACCACCATGTGCCCCACGGAGCTGATGCACGATCCGAACGACGAGCCCTACATCCGGCTGCTGCCGATCGAGACCCGCAGGCGCGCCGAAACCATCGCTTCGCTGAAGAGAAAGCCGGTCGAGTGGATCAAGATTCGCATCGATCCGACCTCGGAAACCGAGCTGGTCGAAGCGCTGAAAGCGCTGGTGCAGACCAAGACGGTCACGAAGAACGAGGCGCTGGCGCTCGGACTGTACGACCACGCAGCCGACGAAGCCACCACCGTGTTGCTCGACGATCCGGACAAGATCGAAATCCCCGCCTGGCGGCACGCGCTCGTCAACTATCCCCATCCGCTGCTCGCGAGCGGCCTGGAGGTGCTGGACACGCCCGGACTGAACGCGCTCGGCTCCGAGCCCGAGCTCACCATGAGCATGATTCCAGCCGCGCACGCGGTGCTTTTCCTGCTCGCGATGGACGCCGGCGTCACCCGCTCCGATCTGGACATCTGGCGCAAGCACGTGCAGCCGCGCGTGCCACGAAGGCTCGCGGTGCTCAACAAGGCCGATCTGTTGTGGGACGACTTCAAGAGCGACGAAGAGATCGCGGAAAGCATGCGGGTGCAGGTGGAAACCACCGCGCGCGCCCTCGAGCTGCCGGCAAGCTCGGTGCTCGCCGTATCGGCCAAGAAGGCCCTGGTCGCGCGCATTCGCGGCGACGCGGCCTTGCTCGCACGCAGCGGCATAGAAGCCCTCGAAAGCATGCTCGCCGATGAAGTCGTGCCGGCGAAGCAGGAGATCATGCGCGCCGCGATCGAGCGCGAGATCGGCACGATGATCGAAACCTCGCGCCAGTCGATCGTCACCCAGTTCAACGCTCTGCGCGCCGAGCACAAGAGCCTGAAGGAGCTGGCGGGCAAGAACCACAACGTTGCTGCAGCGATGCTCGCGCGCCTGGAAGGCGATCGCGCGAATTATCTCGACTCGGTTGCCCGCTATCGTGCTGCGTTCGACGAGATCGACCAGCGTGGCCGCGCGCTGCTGGAGAGCCTTTCGGAGGACGCGGTCGAAACGCTCATGAACAAGGACCGCAAGTACATCGAGAATGCCTGGTCCACGGCCGGACTGATGAAGAACATGCAGGGGCTGTTTGCGCACTTCGCCGCGCAGTCGGACCGCATTTTGAAGTTCTCGCGGGAGATTCTCGGTCTGGTGCAGTTCGCCTACCTGGATTTCCAGGACACGGCAGGGTTCGAGGCGCTCACCCCGCCCCTGCTCAACCTGGAGAAGCATTCGCTCGCGATCCACCACCTGCGCCAGACCACCATCGAGTACTGTCACCACCCGAAGCAGATCCTCACCGAGAAGCATTTCCTGGTGCCGAATTTCTACGCGAGCCTGGTGGCCGAGGCGCGACAAGTCTTCCAGACGACGCGCACCGACACCGAGAGCTGGCTGCGCGCGGCGCTCAATCCGCTCGAAGGCGCGATCAAGGCGCACGAGATCCAGCTCGACAAGCGAGTGGAAAACCTGCGCAAGCTGCAGGAGAACCTGCACTCGGTGGGTAGCCGCAGCAAGCAGCTCGAACGCGAGCTGCTGGCGCTGAAGGGCCAGCACGACGTGCTCGTCTCGATTCGAAAGAACATCAGCGCCGTAGCACCGGCTGCCGCAGCGCAGGTGAGCCAGGCCGCCTCGCCGGCGAACGAAGCGCGGATGACGAGCCCGGCACGGGCCGCTTAGCGAGCTTTTCGCAACTTACGCAAAGCGGCTTGTCGGCCACTTTCCGGGCCGTCATCAAGGCGCGTCCTGGTAGCGCCATGCCCTGCCGCACAGGGCACAAGCGCAAAGACCCCCGCCATGGCCGGCATGCGCCGTCGGGACACCCGCCGGCCTCGCGCAGCCGCCCGCCTTGACCTGCGCAGAGCCTTGCTATAGCTTGGCCCGAGCGCAAATGGAATATTCCGCCACAACCGAGCGGAACAGCGCCCAGATAAATTCATTCGAGGAGGTTTTCATGCAACGTCGCTGCGTGCGGTTTCCGTTCATGAAGGGGGCGGCGGCGCTGGCTGCCGCGCTTATTACGTGCCTGGGCACGCCGACGAGCGCATACGCCCAGGACAAGCCGCAAAAGATCGTGCTGCGCTTCGCAGCCGACTTCCCGCCCCCGCCGCACCCGGCGGGTCTTGCCATGAAGCATTTCGCCGATCGCCTGCCCGAGGTGATCCCGGGCAGCGAAGCGCGGCTCTACTTCGCCGGCGCGCTCTACACCATTCCGGAAGCATTCGAGGCGATGCGCGCGGGCAACCTGGAGATGACCTGGATGCAGATGGGCAAGGCGGCCCCGGTCGATCCCTGGATGATGACGGTCGTCGGTCCGGGCATCCTGACCACGGTCGGCGCGGTCGACAACATAGAAAAGACCAAGACTTTTCAGATGCTCACCGAACGTCTGGCGAAGAACCAGCTCATCAAGGTGTTCGGCGCCGGCCACATGAGCTTCGGCATGGGCGTGGGCGGCAAGAAGCGCTATCTCAAGCCCGAGGATTTCACCGGCACCAAGGTGCGCAGCATGGGCCCGGCGGAGAACCCGGTGCTCGAGTCGTGGCAAGCCAATCCCGTCGTCATGGGCTTCGGCGAGGTCCCGAGCGCGCTCGAATCCGGGGTGATCGACGGGCTGATGACCAGCATCGGCGGCTGGTTGAGCGTGCGCCAGCAGGCCCCGTTCTACACCACCGGCGGCGCCGGCGTCTTCACCGGCGACTACTACATGATCAGCGCAAGCCGCAAGTGGTGGGACAAGCTCTCGCCGGCGACCAAGGGCGCACTGGAGAAGCTGATCGCCGAGACCATCCAGGTTGAGAAGGAGCTCAACTGGTGCGTCGACAAGATGACGTATGAGAAGTACGGTACCAAGGATCCGTCCAAGCCCGGCGTGTACTGGATGACCCCGCAGGAAGTGACTGCGCTGACCAGCAAGCTCGGCGACGGGCCGATGAAGTGGGTGAAGAGCAAGACGCCGGAGGCAGCGAACCAATGGGTGGACACCTTCCGCAAGGAAGGTCAGGCGCTCTCCAAGCAGAACCCGCCCGGAAGCTCCTGGATCGAGAAGGTGGACTGCGCCAAGCACGCCTCGAAGATCGTCATCAAGTAGGCGCGGGCCGGCGTGGAAAAGGCCTATGCGCTGTGGCGCGCGTTCCAGGATCGGATCCTGGCGCGCGCCGCCGCCTTGCTGCTGCTCGGGTGCACGCTGCTCGCGTTGCTCGAAGTCGTGCGCCGCTACGTTTTCGGCCACTCGTTCGAGTGGCAGCAGGATGCGGTTACATTCTTTACGTTGAGCGGCGTCTTCCTCTACTTCGCGCTGTCGCAGCGCAAGGATGCCCATCTGAATGTGATGATCCTGCCCGAGCTGCTGGCCGTGGCCGGTCCGCGCGGGCGCCGCGCCGGTGTGATCGTGCGGCTGATCGCGCAGGTCTTCTCCTTCGTCTTCCTCTGTGCCGTGGTGTACTGGGGCATTCCGGAGGTCAAGGACGCCATCCACTATGAAAGCCGCACCGAGAGTCTCGCATTTCCGATGTGGCCGTTCCTGATGACGCTGCTGGTAGGCTTTGCATTCATGGCGCTTACCATGCTGTTCCAGATCTACCGCGACGTGCAGAAGCTGCGCGGCGTGTCGGTGCTCGAAGAGCCTGTTGATCCAGACGAGATCGGGCATTGAGACGCAGCTAGGTTAGAGGGAGGAAGAAATGCACGTTGTCTGGATCGCCGGCTCGGTGCTGCTCGTATTGAGCGTACCGATCGGCATTGCGCTCTCGGCCGCCGCCGCGGCTTATATCGTGGGCGATCCGCTGCTCGAAACGACGGTGATCTTTCGCCAGTTCTTCAGCTTCATCGGCCGCTACTCGCTGATCGCGATTCCGCTGTTCATCTTCGCCGGCTTCCTGATGGAGAGAACCGGCCTGGTCGGACAACTGTTCCGCTTCGCCGACGCGCTGGTCGGCTGGCTCCCGGGTGGCTTCGGCGTGGCCACGGTGCTCGCGTGCGTCCTGTTCGGCGCGATCTCGGGCTCGAGCGTGGCGATGGCGGCGGCAATGAGCGTGATCGCCATTCCGGAGATGATGAAGCGGGGCTACCCGGCCTGGCTCGCGGGCGGGCTGGTCGCAACCGCGGGCGGCATCGCGATGCTGATCCCGCCCAGCATCATCCTGGTCATCTACGGCATCATCACCGAGACCTCGATCGTGGCGCTGTTCTTCGCCGGCGTCATTCCCGGCCTGCTGCTCGCGCTCGGCAACGCTCTGAGCGTCATACTGATCGCGATGTGGCTGAAGCTCCCTCGCGGCAAGT
>JBOIEI010000559.1:0-21281 GCA_050741055.1 Burkholderiales bacterium
GCGACGAGCAGTGCCGGCAGCAACCTGGCGCGCATTACAGCGGCAGATAGTGATCGGTGAGCAGCGCCGCAAACAGGGCCGACAGGTACACGATCGAGTACCGGAACGCCCGCCGCGCCAGCGCGTCGCTGTAATGCGTGACGATGCGCACCGCGTAGACAAGATAGATCGTATCCAGAACCAGCGCGCAGGCGAGGTAGACCGGGCCGCTCATGCGGGTGGCGAACGGCAGCAGCGTCACCGCGGTCAGGATGATGGTGTAGAGCAGGACCGAAAGCCGCGTGAAGCGATCCCCGTGCGTCACCGGCAGCATGGGCACGCCCGCCTTGGCATAGTCGTCGCGGCGGTAGAGCGCGAGCGACCAGAAATGCGGCGGCGTCCAGGCGAAGATGATCAGGAACAGCAGCAGCGCATCATGGCTCACTTCGCCGGTGACCGCAGCCCAGCCCAGAACCGGCGGCATCGCGCCCGACGCGCCGCCGATGACGATGTTCTGCGGCGTGAGCGGCTTGAGCACCAGGGTGTAGATCACCGCGTAGCCGACGAACGTGGCCGCCGTGAGCCACATGGTGAGTGGATTGACCAACCGGTACAGCAGGAGCAGCCCGAGGCCGCCGATCACGCCCGCGAACAGCAGCGTCTGGCCGCTCGTGATCGCTCCGCGTGGCAGCGGGCGGCGCTGGGTGCGCAGCATGACGGCGTCGATCTTCTGCTCGACGAGGCAGTTGAAGGCGGCCGCGGCTCCGGCCACGAGGGCGATCCCGATCGTTCCGAACACGAAAGGCTCGAGCGGCACCGCACCCGATTGCGCGAGCAGCATCCCGATCATCGCCGTGAACACGATCAGCGATACGACGCGCGGCTTGGTGAGCTGGAGAAATTGCTGGGCTCGCCCGCTGCTGCGATGAGAGACGGCGCTTTCGGACATGGGGATGAGATGAGGTGGAATGTAGCGACGATCAGAGGTTGGATTCTAGCATCTCACTGCGCGCATCAGCCTCGCCCGAGTCGGCGCCGGGCCGGAGCGCGTCAACCAACACTGGAATACTTGAGGAGCCGGCCGAGGTCGCGGATGATGCGTCGCGGCTCCGGATTTTGCGGAAAATGCATCATGACGTTTCCCAACGGATCCACCAGGTAGATGTGGTTACGGCGAGTGTGTTGAGGGCCGAAGAGCTCGAGAAACGGATTGGCCTGCGCCGCGACGAACCAGGTTCCGGCATAGTCGTGCCCCAGGCGCGCATCCGGATCCTGGCTGTCGTCGATCAGCCAGACACGCTCCACGCGCCGCAGCTTTTCGCCTTGCGCTTGCCGCACCTGACGAATCAGCCAGAGCTTCTCCTCGCAGCTTTGCGAGCAGGCGCCGGAGTCGATCACCACCAGCACCCAGCGTCCACGCAGTTGCTGGAAGCCGAAGGGCTTGCCGCCGACGAGCGTCAAGGCCGCGTCCGGTAGCGGACGCGCCTCGATCAGCGTGCCGTAGTTGGTATGGTCTTCGGGCGCCCAGAACCAGTACAGCAGGTACGAGCCCACGACCGGCAGCAGCGCCAGCGCCCCTATGCCCAGAAGCTTCAGCCGGTTAGCGTTTCGCGGCGTCACGGCGCAGGGCAAACCAGACGTAGGCGACTGCGATCAGCACGGCGAACGCGAACCACTGAAACGCGTAGCCGCGGTGCACGTTGATGCTGCGAGCGGGTGTCGGCCACTCGCGCGCGAGACCGTCGCCAGTATCGTTCGTCTGCTGGATCATGATCGGCTGCAGCGCATACCCGGTATGGGCGCGATAGCGCTCGAGCGTCAGGTTCTGCCACACCTGTCCTTCGACCCGGTCGTCCGACAGCTCGTAGATCTTGCGCCCCGGAACGACGGCGAGACCTGCGACGAGAACCTCCCCAGCCGGCGTGTCGATCTCGGGCAGCCGCGCGCGATCGCCAGTCCCCCGTACCCAGCCCCGATTGACCAATACGTGCATCTCCCCGCCTGTGAGCGCGAGCGGCATGATCACTTCGTAGCCGGCGAAGCCGGAGCGCACGCGGTTGTCGAGCAGGACCATGCCACGCGTGACGAACCGCCCGCGAGCTTCCACCTGGCGCTCCTCCACGCTTGCCGCATCGACCCGAGCTTGGCCGAGCTGGATGGGCGGCTGCTGCGCGGCCGCCTCGCGCGCAACCAGCAGCTCGGATTTCTCTTGAGCTCGTCCCAGTTGCCAGTAGCCAAGCCCGATCGTGACCGCGACGCCGGCCACGGCTGCCAACGTGCTCCATAGGGACGGGTTGAATCGGCGCGGCGCCATGTCGCGTTGGATCGCGCAAGAGCCTTCAGTTAGACTGAACGCTCCGCATCCGGGTCATGATCGTGAAGATTCTGGTCATTCTGTTCATGGTATTCATCGCCGGCAGCTTGTTCTCCGCCGGCTTCTTCCTCGTCCGGGATCAGGGTAATTCGGACCGCACGCTACGAGCCTTGACGGTGCGCATCGTGCTCTCGGTGTGCGTGTTCGCATTGCTCATGCTCGGGCACTATTTCGGCCTGATCGGCGAGCGGCTGGGCTGACTCGCCGGGCGGCGACGAAAACGCCGCACCCGAGGTGGCGGCACTCTTCGGCGACAGGAAAGGTCCCCGACCGCGAAGGCCCTCGAACGCCTACCCGCGGGCAATCGCGGATGGCGCCACGACCTTCACAGCCAGTAGACGAAGATGAACAGGAACAGCCAGACCACGTCGACGAAGTGCCAGTACCACGCCACGCCCTCGAAGCCGAAGTGGTGTTCCGGCGTGAAGTGCCCCTTCATGCAGCGGGCTGTAATCACGATCAGCATGATCGTACCGACCGTCACGTGGAAGCCGTGGAACCCGGTCAGCATGAAGAAGGTCGCCCCATACGCACCCGAGGTGAGCTTCAGGTTCAGCTCGCTGTAGGCGTGGCCGTATTCGTAGATCTGAAAGCCGAGGAAGGTCAGCCCCAGCGCGACGGTCGCCATCATCCAGCCCACCAGCGCGCCACGATTGTTCTTCTTCAGCGCCCAGTGCGCCAGCGTGATGGTGACGCCGGAGGTGAGCAGGATGAGCGTATTGAGCGCCGGAATGCCCCAGGCGCCCATGGGGGTGAACTGCTCCGCGATGCCGGGGCCTGAGACCGGCCAGCCGGGCGAGAACTCGGGCCAGAGCAGCTTCTGGTCGATCTCCCCCAGCCAGGGAACCGAAAGAACGCGCATGTAGTAGAGCGTGCCGAAGAAGACGCCGAAGAACATCACCTCCGAGAAGATGAACCAGCTCATCCCCCAGCGAAACGAGATGTCGACCCGCTTGTTGTACTTGCCGGACTCGCTTTCGCGCACCACCGTGCCGAACCAGCCGAACATCATGTAGATCAGCACCGCGAAGCCGAGCGCGAGCAGGATGTAGCCAATCGGCAGAAAGTTCACCGTGAAGGCCGCGCCGAAGCCGAGCAGCCCAAGCGCGAGCGAGCCGGTGATCGGCCACTTCGATGGCTCAGGCAGGTAATAGCGGTCGGGTGATGCGTTGACGTTCGCCATGTTCTACTCCTAACTCCCCGTATCGCCGGTCAGCCGCCCGGGCCGACGCTGCTCAGAACGAAATTCACCAACAGCACGAGGCTGCCGACGAACACTGCCGCCGCGATCAGCCCGGCCACGATTACCTGCGCCGGCGTCAGCTTGACCGATTCGTGGCGCGCGCGCCTGCCCACCCCGAAAAAGCCGCTCAGCACCGTCTTGGCAACATCCAACGGATTGGCCCGCCGCTTCAGCGGACCGGCTTCCTTGGCCGCACTCGCATTGCCGTTGGGCTCGGATGCGCTCATCGAGATCATCATCCCGAAACCCTGCCGGATACGGTGGCAGGGGTCGCCGCGTTCAGCTCGAAGAAGGTGTACGAAAGCGTCACTGTGGCGACTTCCTTGGGCAGCGACGGGTCGACCACGAACACCACCGGCATCTGGCGCGTCTCGCCCGGCTCGAGCTTCTGATTCCGGAAGCAGAAGCACTCCAGCTTGCGAAAGTAGCCGGCCGCGATCTGCGGGCCGTAGCTCGGAATGGCCTGGCCGACAACAGCCCTTTGCGATTGATTGCGCACTTCGTAGACGACGTGAACCAGCTCGCCCGGGTGAACGCGCATGCTGCGGCTGCCGGGCGCAAACGTCCACGGCAAGCCGCGGGTATTGGCGTCGAACTCCACCGTCACCCAGCGGCTGGTATCGACCTGCGTGTTGGCCGGCGCCGAGTCGCGTTTGGTAAGGCTGTTGAGCCCCGTCACGTCGCAGATGGCGCGGTAGAACGGCACCATGGCGAAGCCGAAACCGAACATCGCCACTGCGAAGATGGCGAGGCGCACGAGCATGCGGCGGTTTTCCGGTGCTTGCGTCATCCGAAATGAAGAACCTTGTAGACGAGCCCGGCAAGCGAGAAGAGAACGACCAGGCCGATGCTGAGCAAGGTGAGCAGCTTCTTGCGGTCACGCTCCTTGTTCATGGCGGCGGCGCTCATCGCTCTCACTTCACCATCGGCGGCGTCTCGAAGCTGTGATACGGCGCCGGAGATGGCAAGTGGGTCCACTCCAGAGTATCCGCGCCTTCCCACGGCCTGGCCGGTGCCTTTTCGCCGCTGCGGATGGCCTTCACGACGATATAGAGGAAGAACACCTGCGACAAGCCGAAGCCGAAGGCGCCGATCGAGGAGACCATGTTGAAGTCCGCGAACTGCAGCGCGTAGTCGGGGATTCGTCGCGGCATGCCGGCGAGTCCGAGGAAGTGCTGCACGAAGAATGCCATGTTGAAGGTGATGAACGAAAGCCAGAAGTGCCATTTGCCGAGTCTCTCGTCATACATGCGCCCGATCCACTTCGGCAGCCAGAAGTAGATTCCGGCGAAAGCGGAAAACAGCGCGCCGGCCACCATGACGTAGTGGAAGTGGGCGACGACGTAGTAGGTATCGTGCAACTGGATGTCCACAGGCGTGATGGCGAGCACCAGGCCGGTGAAGCCGCCGATCGTGAACAGGAACAGGAAGCCGATCGCAAACAGCATCGGCGTCTCGAAACTGAGCGAGCCCTTCCACATGGTCGCCACCCAGTTGAACACCTTCACCCCGGTCGGAACGGCAATGAGGGAGGTTGCGTACATGAAATACAGCTGCGCCTCGAGCGGAATCCCGGTCGTGTACATGTGGTGCGCCCACACCAGGAAGGACAGGATCGCGATGGAGGCGGTGGCGTAAACCATCGAGGTGTAGCCGAACAACGGCTTGCGCGAGAACGCCGGGATCACCTGCGAGATCACGCCGAAGGCCGGAATGGCGATGACGTACACCTCGGGGTGGCCGAAGAACCAGAAGATGTGCTGGAACAGCACCGGGTCGCCACCGCCGGCCGGATTGAAGAAGTGCGTGCCGAAATGCCGGTCGGTCAGCAGCATGGTGACCGCTCCCGCCAGCACCGGCATCACGGCCACCAGCAGGTATGCGGTGATGAGCCAGGTCCAGACGAACAACGGCATCTTCATCAGCGTCATGCCGGGCGCGCGCATGTTGAGGATGGTCGTGATGATGTTGATCGAGCCGAGGATCGAGGACATGCCCATGATGTGGATAGCGAAGATGGCGAAATCCATGCCCATGCCCATCTGCACGGTGAGCGGCGGATAGAGCGTCCAGCCCGCGGCAACCGCGCCGCCCGGAACGAACATGGAAACGACCAGCAGCGAGGCAGCCGGCGGCAGCAGCCAGAAGCTCCAGTTGTTGAGCCGCGGAAACGCCATGTCGGGCGCGCCGATCATCATCGGGATCTGCCAGTTGGCGAAGCCGACGAACGCCGGCATGATGGCGCCGAATATCATGATGAGCCCGTGCAGCGAGGTCATCTGGTTGAAGAAGTCCGGATGCGTGATCTGCAGCCCCGGCTGGAACAACTCGGCGCGGATGATCATCGCCATCGCCCCGCCGACGAGGAACATGGAGAAGGCGAACCACAGGTACATCGTGCCGATGTCCTTGTGGTTGGTCGTGGTGAGATAGCGCTTCAGCCCCGTGGGGTGATGCGCGTGATCGTCATGCCCGTGGTGGTGATCGTGGACCGCAGTGCTCATGGGACGACTCCGTACCTAAATCGTGTGTTCGGGACGACGGCGCGGGCGGCGCGTCATCGTGCGACCGGGAAAACCGATGCTACCGCCGAGGCCCCGGTCGGCGCGGCGGCCGTGCCGCTCTTGGACCGGGCCGCCTTCACGTCGGCGGGCGTTACCGCCTCCCCGCTCTTGTTGTTCCAGGCGTTGCGGGTATAGGTGATGACCGCTGCCAAATCCACGTCGGACAACTGCGCGAACGACTGCATGGCGGTCGGCTTGCCGTCGCGCACCACGCCGTGCAGTACGGTGTCGATCTGCTTCTCCTTCGGCCCCTTGACGACCGCCGAGCCGTTGAGCGCCGGGAACGTGCCGGGGATGCCCATCCCGTTCGCCTGGTGGCAGGCCACGCAGTTCTGCGCGAACACTTTCTCGCCCCGCGCCACCAGCTCGTCCAGCGTCCAGGTCTTGTTGGCATCCACCGCGGCCGTATCGGTCTTCGGCTTGCGCTCCTTCACCCATTGCGCGTACTTCTCCGCCGGCAGCACCTGCACGACGATCGGCATGAATCCGTGCTCCTTGCCGCAGAGCTCTGCGCACTGGCCCCGGTACACGCCCTCGCGCTCGGCCTTGAACCAGGTATCGCGCACGAACCCCGGGACGGCATCCTGCTTGGAGGCGAGCGCCGGAACCCACCAGGCATGCAGCACGTCGGCGGCCGTGACCACCATGCGCACCTTGCGCCCGACCGGAACGACCAGCGGCTGGTCGACCTCCAACAGGTAGTTCTCACCCTTGGGCGCAGTGCCGTCGATCTGCTCGCGCGGCGTGGCAAGCGTGCTGTAGAAGGAAATCCCCTCGCCTTCGCCGTTCAGGTACTCGTAACCCCATTTCCACTGATAGCCGGTGACCTTGATGGTGAGATCCGCCGCCGAGGTGTCGCGCTGATGGATGAGAGTCTTGCTCGCGGGTATCGCCATGCCGATCAGGATGACGAACGGAATGACGGTCCAGATGACCTCGACCGTGGTGTTCTCGTGGAAGTGTGCCGCCTGATGCCCGGCCGATTTGCGGTGCTTGACGATGGCATAGAGCATGAAGCCGAACACGCCGACGAAAATCACCGTGCAGATCCACATGACCAGCGTGTGCAGATCGTAGATGTCCTGGCCCAGCAGGCTGTTCGGCTCCTGCAGGTTGTAGCGGGCATGCGTAGCGGCGGCGAAACATGGCGCGGCCGATGCGGCCAGCAACGCGGCCGTCAAGCACGAGCCGATCGTTCGTTTTTTCAACCCTGAATTTCGTGTCATCGCTGAACCCGCAATAGATCCTGGAGCTGACGGGCTGCGGCCAGGCGAGCCCCATCGCTCAGAAGCGTTCCGAACTCGATCTCCCTGCCGTGGGAGCGAAGTGCGACTTGGCAACTCCACACGTCCTTCCGTACCACCACCTGCGTCCACATCCGGTTCGACTCGAATCGGCGCATCCGCCCGCGGGTGTTCGACTCCACGATCAAGCGATCGCCCTGGATCGTCACTCGTTCGTAATCGCCGGCATCGCGCGCAAAGCGGCGAAACGCGACATACACAGCGGCCAATTCGAGACCCGCGAACGGCGCGATTGGCCAAGCTCCGATGCTCGCAAACGCCGACGCGATCAGCCCTGAAACGAGGGCGAGGAGCCAGAATGCCCGCCAACGGCCAGCGCCCTGCAGTGAGCAGTTGCGCTTGGCTGTCAGTGAGAATACCGGGTGATCCGCAGCAGAGCCGTCTTGCATGGCACTGATCCGACATCCGTCACAGCACCGCGTGCGTGAGCGAGGGCCGCCTGAGAGTGCTGCGAACTTTAGCACACGGCTCCTTCGAGGCGCAACAAAACCGCTGGAGAATTCAAGTCTTATCGCGCGATGCGGAAGCCTTGGGCGCGAGCCAGTGCGCAAGCCGCGCCGGCTCCAGCGCGCGCTCGAGCGCGCGCCGACGCGCGCGTCGCTCGGCAACGAACGGCACTTCACCCCAAAGCGGCGCGTTCAGGCGCGCAGCGAGGCTCGCGACATTGTCGCGATAACGCCGCATCGCCGGATCGATCCGGTTCGCGACCCAGCCCACAAGCTCGAGCCCGCGGCGCTCGATCGCTTCGGCAGTGAGCAGCGCGTGCGAGATGCAGCCCAGGCGCATGCCGACCACCAGCACGATCGGCAAGCGCAGGCGCGCGGCGAGATCGCCCATGTGCGCGTGCGCGTTCAACGGCACGCAAAAACCGCCCGCGCCCTCGACCACGATGCATTCGGCGCGCCGAGCAAGCTCCCGGTAAGCCCGCACGATCGCCCCGATCTGCAATTCGATGCCCGCCTCGCGCGCGGCAATGTGCGGCGCGACCGGGGGCAGCAGGAGATAGGGATTACGCAATCGATTCGGCACGCGCACGCCGCTCGCGTCCCCTAGCGATACCACATCGGCGTTGCGCCAGCGTCCGCGCACACGACGAGCGCCGGCCGCGACCGGTTTCATGCCGACGGCGCGCCAACCCATCCGGCTTGCCATGCGCAGCAACGCGCACGCGACCTCGGTCTTGCCGACGTCGGTGTCGGTTCCGGTCACGAACACGCCCTTCGCTTGCCCGGTCACCGCATGCCTCGCGACGGCCGGTGATGAAACGCGACCACGGCGCGCCCGTCAGCTGCGGTGCGCGAGGTTTCCGGACGCCATGCATGCCCGTAGATCACCTCGAACGTCGCCGGCACGCGACCGTCACGGCGGTACGCGCTGTACGCCGCTTCCATGCGCGCGACGGCCACCTTGGCGCTAAGGCCGGGCCTTCGCCCCGGGTCGGCGTTGCCCGCACTCGCCGCCTTCAACTCGCGCAACAGCGCCTGCACGTCGGGATAGGTCAGCGCGAGATACTCCATATCCATGACCGGGTCGGCGAAGCGCGCATGCACCAGCATGTCGCCATAGTCGTGCAGGTCGATGAAGCGATGCACGTGAACGTAGCTGTCCGCCTGGGCGTAAGCCGCACGCAATTCCTTCAGCGTGTCGGGCCCCAGGGTGCTGAACAGGCACACCCCGCCGGGCCGCAATACCCGATAGAGCTCGGCAAGGGCATCCTGCTGCGCCCCGAGCCACTGCAGCGCCAGGTTCGACCACACCATGTCGAACGACGCGTCGGCGAAAGGCAGCCGTTCGACATCGGCGCACGCGCGCGGCTCCCATGCGCCTGTCATGCGACTGAGACCGCGGCGCCACCAGCCGGCGTGCCGCGCCGAGCGCTGCAGCATTCCCAGGGAGAAATCCGCCTCGACCACGATGGATCCCGGGTAGCGCCGGCGCAGCAGGCGCGCCCCGTAGCCCGTGCCGCTGCCGGCATCGAGCACGCGGCTCGGCACGGCGCGCAGCAGCTCGAGCCGCTCGGCCATGCGGCCGGCCACTTCGTGCGCCAGCCCGGCGGCCGCTTCATACGTCGGCGCGGCCCGATCGAAGCGACGCCTGAGCCAGCGCTTGTCCGGATGCGCGATCTCGCTCACCGCGGCAGCTGGCGCAACGCTGCGAGCAGCCGCTCCACCTCGGCGACGCTATGCGCGGCCGAAAGCGAGATGCGCAGTCGGGCACTGCCGCGTGGCACGGTGGGCGGGCGCACGGCCGGAACGACCAGCCCATATTCGGCAAGCACGCCCATTGCCCGAGTTGCGGCGTGCGCACTGCCGAGCACCAGCGGCTGGATGGCGGTGCACGAAAGCAGCAGCGAACCGGGCAGCGTCGGGCGCGCCGCGACCAGCATGGCGCTCAAGCGGGCGAGATGCTCGCGACGCCAATCCTCGCTGCGTACGATCTCCAGACTCTCGAGCAACGCGACCGCGAGCAGCGGCGGTGTCGCGGTCGTATAGATGTAAGTCCGCGCCCTGTTGACCAGCAAATCGACGAGCGCAGCATCGGCGGCGACGAACGCGCCGTATACACCGGCAGCCTTGCCGAGCGTACCCATGTAGACGATGCGCTCGGACGCCACGGCGAAATGCGACAGCGTGCCCGCGCCGTGCGCGCCCAGCACACCGAACCCGTGCGCATCGTCGAGCAGCAGGAAGGCATCGTAGCGGCTGCACAAGCGCACGAGATCGGGCACTGGGGCGAGATCGCCGTCCATGCTGAAGACCGCGTCGGTCACGATCAGCTTGCGCCGCGCGCGCGAGGCGCGCAAAAAATGCTCCAGCCGGTCCAGGTCGAGGTGCGGGTAGCGATGGAAGCGCGCGCGGCTCAGGAGCATCGCGTCGTTGAGCGAAGCGTGATTGAGCTTGTCGGCGAACACCGCGTCCTCGCGCGTGCACAGCGCGCTGATCACGCCGATATTGGCCAGGTAGCCGGTGGAGAAGCACAGCGCGCGCGGATAGCCCGTGAAGCGGGCGAGCGCCGCCTCCAATTCCTCGTGCGCGCGCCCATGACCGTAGAGCAGGTGCGATGCGCCCGCCCCAACGCCGTAGCGCTCGGCGCCGGCCCGGGCGGCCGCGATGATGCGCGCATCGGCTGCCAATCCCAGGTAGTCGTTCGAGGCGAAGGAGACGAGCTCGCGGCCGCCGACCGCGACCCTCGCACCCTGCTTGCCGTCGAGACAAGCGCGCGTGCGGTAGAGTCCCGCGGCCTGGAGCGCGTTCAGTTCTTCCTCGAGCAAGCGGCCGAACGGCGTCCGCGCAGTTGCTTCGACAGCGTCGTCGAACTTTCGCGCCGTCACGGCGTGCGCGCGCGCCGGTTCGATGACGGCCTCGGGTTCAGGCGCTGCCGGCTGCGCGATTGAGGCCGAGCTTGGCCAGCAAGCGCGCGTCGGCCTCGGCGGCCGGATTGCCCGTGGTGAGCAGCTTCTCGCCGTAGAAGATCGAGTTCGCGCCGGCGAGAAAGCACAAGGCCTGTACCGCTTCGGACATCTCCGAGCGCCCCGCGGAGAGCCGAACGCGCGCTTTCGGCATGGTGATGCGCGCGCAGGCGATGGTTCGAACGAATTCCAGCGGATCGAGCGCAGGCGTATCCGCGAGCGGCGTTCCGGGCACCGCAACCAGGTGATTGATCGGAACCGACTCCGGATACGGATCGAGATTGGCGAGCTGCGCGATCAAGCCCGCGCGCTGAGCGCGCGATTCGCCCATGCCGACGATGCCGCCGCAGCAGACGTGCAACCCCGCAGCGCGCACGCGTGCGAGCGTATCGAGCCGATCCTGCTGCTCGCGGGTATGCACGATCGTGCCGTAGAAATCCGGCGCGGTATCGAGATTGTGGTTGTAGTAATCGAGCCCGGCGGCTTCCAGCTGCTCGGCCTGACCCTCCTTGAGCATGCCGAGCGTGGCGCACGTCTCCATCCCGAGCTCACGCACGGCGCGGATCATGTCGATCACGCGCTCGAGATCGCGCTGCTTTGGCCCACGCCACGCGGCGCCCATGCAGAAGCGGGTTGCGCCGTTTTCGCGTGCGGCCCGCGCCGCGGCGAGCACCTGCTCCACCGGTAGCACGTCCTGCTCTGCAACCCCGGTATCGAAGCGCACCGACTGCGGACAATAGCCGCAATCTTCCGGGCAGCCTCCCGTCTTGACCGAGAGCAGCGTCGAGAGCTGTACCTCGTTGGGATCGAAATGCTGCCGATGCACGCACTGCGCGCGAAAGACGAGATCGTTGAACGGAGCTTCGAACAGCGCTTCGATGTCGCGCGCGCGCCAGCGCCGCGGCGCCTCAGCGGCGAGCGCCCCGGCTTCGTCTACAATGGATGTGTTCATTTTCAGCCAGGCGTGGAGTGGTCATTGGTCAATGCAGGCAGGTCGATTCTAAACTACTGCCTTCGCCTGCGGCAGCATGCCCTGCCGCCGTTGTGCCTGCTGTGCCATGCACCGGCGGCGCGAAGCAATCTCTGCCTGGCGTGCCGCGACGAATTGCCCTATTTGCCTGGCGAGCGCTGTCCGCGTTGCGCCGTGCCGAGCTTCGGCGGCGAAGTCTGCGGGGCGTGCCTGGCTCATCCTCCGCGCTTCGATCGGGTCCTGGCGGCATGCGAGTATGCCTTCCCGCTCGATCGGCTGATCCAGCGCTTCAAGTTTTCCGGGCACCTGGCGGCCGCGCCGCTGCTCGCCGAGCTCATGCGAACGACGATCGAGCGCGAAGCGGCCGAGGTCGACGTGATCGTTGCGATGCCGCTGAGCGAGCAACGCCTGCGCGAACGTGGCTTCAACCAGTCGCTCGAGCTGGCCCGCCTGCTATCGCACGACTTCGCCATACCGCTCTCAACACAGGGCTGCGTGCGGGTCCGGCATAGCCAGGCGCAGAGCGATCTGCCGCTCGCCGAGCGCATCCGCAACGTGCGCGGCGCATTCGTGTGCGTGCAGGATTTCAGCGGTCGGTCGGTTGCGGTAGTGGACGACGTGCTCACCACTGGCGCCACGCTGGACGAAGTCGCCTCGGTCTTGCACAGGGCTGGAGCCGTGCGCGTCGAGGGCTGGGTCGTCGCACGCACGCCGGCCTCCCGTTCGTAAACCTGCTCGTAAACCTGTTCGAGGCCAGGATCGGCGATGAGCGATTCGCTACGCGGTGCAGACGTTCTTGCCGCCAGCCTTGCGCGGGCCGGAGCGCGTTACCTGTTCTCGCTTTCGGGCAACCAGATCATGCCGGTCTACGATGCGGCCCTCGATGCCGGATTGGAGATCGTCCATGTTCGGCACGAAGGCGCCGCGGTTCACATGGCCGACGCCTGGGGACGCCTCACCGAAGTCCCGGGCGTCGCGCTGGTGACCGGGGGACCGGGACACGCCAATGCGATCGGCGCCTTGTACACCGCGGCCGCAGCCGATTCACCTTTGGTCCTGCTGTCGGGACACGCGCCGCTTGCGCAGCTCGGCATGGATGCGTTCCAGGAAATGCGTCAGGCCGACATGGCGGCCCCGGTCGTGAAGGCGTCGTGGACCGCGCAAAGCGCCGCCACCTTGGGCGCAGACATCGCTCGTGCCTTTCGCATCGCCCGCTCGGGCCGGCCCGGGCCGGTGCACCTGAGCCTGCCGTTCGACGTGCTGGAAGCGAAAGCGAGCCGCAGCGAAACGGCGCCGCCGAGCGCCGACGCATTCCTGCCTTCGCAGCAAACGCTGAGCGCCGCGGTGGGCGGCGAAGTCGCAGCTGAGCTTCTGCGAGCGCGCCGGCCCTTGATCATCGCCGGTCCAATGCTGACGGGAATGCGCGGGCGAACGCAGCGCGAAGCACTGGCTCGAGCCTGCGGCATTCCCGTGCTCGGCATGGAGAGTCCGCGCGGCGTCAACGACCCGGCGCTAGGTGCGATCGCCGAAGTCCTGAAGCAGGCCGATCTGGTGCTGTTGCTGGGCAAGAAGCTCGATTTCACGCTGCGCTTTGGTCGCGCTCCCGCCTTCGCGCCCGACTGCCGGTTCATCCAGATCGATCCGGACGAAGCGGTGCTGGCGCGGGCGAAGCATGCGCTCGGAGACCCGGGCCGCATCGCCGCATCGGTGCGCGCCGATCCGATCCCGGCCCTGAATTGTCTCGCGGCGATGCCCATCGACGGTCGAGGCGATGCCGGCTGGGCCAGCGAAGTGGAAGCGGCCGTAACCTTTCGGCCGCCAGCCTGGGCGCTTGCGGGTAACCGGGCCCAGGGACCGCTGCACCCGGCCGAGGTCGGACGTGCCGTGGCCACCGCGCTGGCCAAATCGCCGTCGCACGTCGTAGTGATCGACGGCGGCGAGTTCGGGCAATGGGCGCAGGCCTGCGTCGATGCGCCGCTGCGGCTGATCAACGGCCCCGCGGGGTCCATCGGCTCCGCGCTGCCGTTCGCCTTAGCGGCGAAGCTCGCGCACCCTGAGGCCACTGTCGCGGTGCTCCTCGGCGATGGCACGTTCGGCTTTCACATGGCCGAATTCGATACGGCGGTGCGAAACAAGCTGGCGCTGGTCGCGATCGTCGGCAACGATGCCTGCTGGAATGCCGAGCACCAGATTCAGCTCAACAGCTACGGCGCCGCGCGCGCAGTCGGGTGCGAGCTGCTGCCGACTCGCTATGACGAAGTCGTCGAAGCCCTCGGCGGGCACGGCGAGCTGGTGCAAACCAGCGCCGAGCTACCGGCTGCGTTGAGGCGCGCGTTCGCGTCCGGCAAGCCGGCCTGCGTGAACGTGATGCTCGAGCGGCTGGCCGCACCGAACATTTCGCGCCATGCGAGCGGCGCACCATCCACCGGGCATTGACCGCGACGATTTGCCGTCGAGCGAGCCTACAACGACGTGGTCGTAGATCGATTTCGGGTTAGCGCGCGGGCTTGCGCAGGATATCGGGCAGCACCTGCTCGAACCGCTCGCGCCCGATCCGCTCGATGCGCTCGGCGCCGACCAGGGCCTCGACCGCTTCGACGGAACCCGCGTTCTTCCACTGCTTGTACTCGTCGGCGTGCTCGTAGCCCAACGCCTGGGCGAGCACGGTGATGTAGTTGACGACGCGAAACGGCTCGGTCGCCTCGAGCCCGCACAGCAGCCGCTGGCAGGAGTGGAACACGGTGACCACGTCCTGCGCCTGCGCTTCGCGGGCAGCCTCGCACACCCGGTGCGTATTGTCCTTCATCGCTTCCGGCACCGGCGCCAGCGCCGAGCACATGTGCCCGGGCGAAGCGTGCGCGCTTGCAACGACTTCGATCCCCGGCACGATACGCAGCAGGTCCTGCACCAGGGGATTCACGTCGACTTCGTGAAAACCGAAGTGCTGGTGCAGCACCACGCGGCGTTCCACGCGCTGGGTCATGCGTTCGGCAAGCTGGCTGCGGCGCGCATGCAGGATCTGGGTAATATGCGCGGTCGAAAAGTTGGCCTCCTGATACTGCGTCATGAAGGCGCCCATGTGCCGGTGACACGACGGACACCATGTGACCAGCTGCCCTTGCGGCATGACGTTGAACTTCTCCACCGTGCGCACGGCCATGCCCTCGGCAGCGCGCAGATTGGCGTCCTTCGGACTGCCGCAGCAATAGCCCGGGCCTCCGACCGGGGTCGGATCGATCCCTGCCGCGCGCAGCACTTCGAGGGCGCTATGGATGATGTCGCCATGGCGCAGCACGTTGCAGCCATACCAGAAAACGACCTGATCGTTCATGGCAGCCTCCGGTCGTGCCACTCGCCCAGCTCGCGATCGTCGAGCTGGAGCGCGGCATAGGTGTCGATCTTGCGAAAGAACTGCGGCTCCTCGCGGCCCTCGATCTGCTTCGGATCCCCGAGCGCGCCGAGCGCGACCATGCGCCCGGCACGCAACATCAGCATGGGGTTGATGCCTTCCGGGCAGGCGGGAATGCAGGCGGCGGACTGGGTGCAGATGCGGATGAATTCCAGCCCGAGCGTTCGATCCGGCTCGCGTCGCAATACGCCGAGCACTTGCGAGACAACCTCTCGCGGTGCGGCGCCTTCCAGCGCCTGCGAATAGCCCGACATCGGGCAGACCTCGTAACAGCGGCCGCACGCGGTGCAGCGTGCGAGCGCGTCGTCGATAATGTCGTCGACGTATTCGCGCAGGCTGCTGGGCTTGTCGGGCATGGCGGTTCGGTCAAGGCTCAGGCACTCAGCTTACCGGCTCGACCACCGCTATCGCAACCCGCGCTTTCAACCGGCGAGCTCACGGGTCGTCAACGCAACCCGGGCAAAGCGGCGTTTGCCGACTTGCACCACGAACGATGCGCCGGGAGCAAGCAACAAGGCTTTGTCGGCAACGCGCTCGCCGTTGACGCGCACGCCACCCTGGCCGATAAGGCGAAGCGCGTCCGAAGTGCTCGGCGCAAGGTGTGCCTGTTTCAATAACTGTGCTATGGGCAGTCCATTCGCAGGCGCATCGAGCACGATCTCGGGCATGTCCTTTGGCATCGCGCCGGCGCGAAACCGGGCTTCGAACTCCGCCAAGGCTGCATCCGCCGCCTGTGCGCTATGGAAACGCGCGACCAGCTCCTTGGCGAGCAGGACCTTGATGTCGCGCGGGTTACGTCCCTGCGCGACTTGGTCGCGCCAGTGTCGCAACGTCGCCGGCGGCTCGGACGAAAGAAGCTCCAGATAGCGCCACATCAGCTCGTCGGAGATCGACATGAGCTTGCCGAACATGTCGTCCGGCGCATCGGTGATGCCAACGGTATTGCCGAGCGACTTCGACATCTTGTGCACGCCGTGCAAACCTTCCAGCAGCGGCATGGTGAGGATGCACTGCGGCGCCTGGCCGTAGTGCTTTTGCAGCTCGCGACCCATGAGCAGGTTGAATTTCTGATCGGTGCCGCCGAGCTCGAGATCCGCCTGCAGGGCGACCGAGTCGTAGCCCTGCACCAGGGGATAGAGGAATTCGTGGATCGCGATCGGCTGGTTGGCACGATAACGCTTGCCGAAATCGTCGCGCTCGAGCATCCGTGCCACGGTATGCGTCGCGGCGAGGCGGATCATGTTGGCGGAGCTCAGCTTGTCCATCCAGGTGGAATTGAACACGACCTGCGTGCGGTCGCGATCGAGGATGCGGAACACCTGATCGGTGTAGGTTTTCGCATTGTCCGCCACCGCCTCGCGCGTAAGCGGTGGCCGGGTCGCATTTTTTCCGGTGGGGTCGCCGATCATGCCGGTGAAATCGCCCACCAGGAACAGGATCGTATGCCCCAGCTCCTGCAGCTCGCGCAACTTGTTTATGAGAATGGTATGGCCCAGGTGCAGATCGGGCGCTGTCGGATCAAAACCCGCTTTTACGCGCAATGGCCGCTGCTTTTCCAGGCGCTGAAGCAGCTCCACCTCGATCAGAATCTCGTCACTACGATGGCGAATGATCGCCAATTCCTCAGCAGGAGATAGGGAATTGGACGCACGGGATTTCACGATACGATAAACCCTGTTTGACGAGTGTGACTTTTCTGTTTACTCTTTCGCGCGTCCAACCCCGCGGGAAACCGGATGCAAAACGCTAAGGCGGTGATTCTAGCTCACAAACGGGGAGGAAGCCGGAAGGCTTTGTGGGTCGCCATCGCCGCCGGGATACCGTGTTTCGGTGTTGTGGCAGCCTTCGGCGTCGCCCCCGATACCCTGGTCCAAAAAGTCCAATTCGAGCACATTGTGCAGGAAGTCACCCTTCCGCCACTGATCTCGATCGATACGTCCCCCCAAACCATCTTCGTTCGCGAAGACCGTATCCAGCGCGGCGACACCGTAGCGGCGCTGCTTTCGCGCCTGGAGGTGGACGACCCGGAAGCGGTAGGCTTTCTGCGCAGCTCGAAGGAGGTGCGGGCGCTGACGCAGCTTCGACCTGGACGCAGCGTCCATGCCGAGACCGATGCCGGCGGTCAGATGCGCAGCCTCACCTACCTCACGCCCGGCGGCACGCTGTTCAGCGTACAGCGCAACGAGAATGGATTCGAAGTCACCGAGCAGCCCGCGCAGCTCGACAGCCAGCCGCTCATGGCTTCGGGCGAAATCCGCAGCTCGCTGTTCGCCGCCACCGACGCGGCCGGCCTGTCCGACGCGATCGCGATCCAGATTGCCGAGATATTCTCGAGTCATATCGATTTCCACCGCGATCTGCGTCGCGGCGACCGTTTCGCCGTGGTGTACGAAGGTCTTTATCACAAGGGCGAGATGGTGAAGGCCGGGCGCGTGCTCGCCGCCGAATTCGTCAACCAGGGCAAGAGTTACCAGGCGATCTGGTTCGACGCCGGCGACGACCACGGCGGCTACTACACGCCCGAGGGCCGCAGCCTGCGCAGGGCCTTCTTGCGCTCGCCGCTGGAGTTCTCCCGCATCTCGTCGGGCTTTTCCCGCGCGCGCTTCCATCCCATCCTGAAGACCTGGACGGCGCACCGTGGCATCGACTACGCCGCACGCACCGGCACCCGCGTGCGCACCACCGGCGATGGCGTCGTGACCTTCGCCGGCCGCAAGGGTGGCTACGGCAACCTCGTGATCGTCAAGCACGCCGGCAAGTACAGCACCTATTACGCGCATTTGTCGCGCTTCGCCGAAGGCATTCGCAGGGGCGCGCGAGTGGCCCAAGGCGAATACGTCGGCTACGTGGGTCAGACCGGCATGGCAACCGGGCCGCATCTGCACTACGAATTCCACATCAACGGTGTGCAGCACGATCCCCTGCGTGTGGTATTACCCGAGGCGGTGCCGATCACGCGTGAGCTACGAGCCGCGTTCGATGCGCAGGCACGGCCACTGGCCCACCAGATGGCGTTGATGCGACAGGTTGCGATCGCCCGGCTCGATTAGGGAATAATGCGCTGACCTGCACGGCCGGCGGCGCACCGTCTACGCGCCCCACTCGAACTTCGTGCGCAAGCCTCGTGGCGTCCGATCTCTACATCGGCCTCATGTCCGGAACGAGCCTGGACGGCATCGATGCCGTTCTCGCCGATTTCTCCGTGCGTGCCCCTATGGTAGGCACCTACTACGGCGCAATTCCAGCGCCGCTGCGCAGTGAGCTCAAGACGCTGCTGCGACCGGGTAACGACGAGCTCGCCCGCAGTGCTGTGGCCGGAAACGAGCTCACAGCGCACTATGCACGTGCGGTCGAGGCGCTGTTGCGCGACGCAGGAAAGTCGGCGAGCGAGATCCTGGCGATCGGGTGTCACGGCCAGACGGTGCGCCACCTCCCCGAAGTCGGCTATACCATCCAGCTGATCAACGGCGCGTTGCTGGCCGAGCAGACCGGTATCGCCGTCGTATGCGATTTCCGCAGTCGCGATGTGGCGGCCGGCGGTCAGGGTGCGCCGCTAGTGCCCGCATTCCACTTGGCGATGTTCCGCGACCGTTCGGTCGATCGAGTCATCGTCAACCTGGGCGGCATTGCCAACCTGACCTGGTTGCCTGCGACCGGCGCCATCGCAGGGTTCGACTGCGGTCCCGCCAATGCGTTGCTGGACGAATGGGCCGAGCAGCATCTCGGAGCTCCGCATGATGCTGCAGGCAAGTGGGCCGCCAGTGGCAAAGTCCTGCCCGATCTGCTCGCGGCCCTGGCGGCCGATCCCTACTTTGCCCGCTGTCCGCCGAAGAGCACCGGGCGCGAGTACTTCGATCTGAAGTGGGCGCATGCTCACTTGCGCTCCCAATACCGGCGCGAGGATGTCCAGGCCACCTTCGCCGAGTTGAGCGCGTCGGTGCTGGCCTCGGCCATCGCGCGCTACTGCCCCGGGGCGAACGAAGTTCTGCTCTGCGGTGGCGGGGTGGCGAACGCGGATCTGGTCGAGCGTATCGCCCGGTTGCTCGCCGGCCGCAAGGTGGCATCGACGGCGCTGCTTGGAGTCGATCCGGACTGGGTGGAAGCCCACGCCTTCGCCTGGCTTGCCCGCGAGGCGCTGGCAGGCAGGCCCGGCAATGTGCCCGAGGTCACCGGAGCGCGCGGCCCGCGCGTGCTCGGTTGCATTTATCCGGCATGAAAAAAGGAGGCCGAGGCCTCCTTTTCGCCGAACTGGATCGCTTTCAGGCCGAGAACGACGACCCGCAGCCGCAGGTTGAAGTGGCGTTCGGATTCTTGATGACGAACTGCGCGCCTTCGATGCCCTCGGTGTAGTCGATTTCTGCGCCCATCAGGTATTGGAAGCTCATCGAATCAACTAGGAAGGTGACGCCGTCCTTCACCATGGCAGTGTCGTCTTCGGCCGCGTTCTCATCGAAGGTGAAGCCGTATTGGAAGCCGGAACAGCCACCGCCGGTGACGAAGATGCGCAGCTTGAGCTCCGGATTGCCTTCCTCGTCGATCAGCGACTTGACCTTACCCACCGCCGCGTCGCTAAGCACCACTGCGTTCGCGGGCATTTCATTGATTGCATTCATGTCCGAGCCTGGCTGAAAAAGATGAGACCATTATCCGCCGGGCGCGTTCGCACGGTCAATCGACCGCCCCCGACTTGAGCGCGACCACCTTGTCGGCGCCGCGCTGCTCGGCCTCGTGCGCGAGCCGGCCCTGCACGATGGCGCCGATCTGGACCTCCAGCGTCTTGTAATGCACGTCTCCGCAGACGTCGGCCTTGGACTGCAGCTCGACGGTTTCGGCGCCGTAGATCGGCCCGATCACCTTGCCGTTGATGACTGCGTGCGCGACCCGAATCTCGCCCTCGACGCTCGCATGCTCGGACAGCACTACGGTGCCGGCGTCATCCGCGATGACGTTGCCCTTCACCGTGCCGTCGATGCGCAGCCCACCGACGAAATGAACGTCGCCGTCCACGCGCGAACCGGCGCCGACCAGCGTGTCGATGCGGCCATTGGGCTTGGCTTGCCTGGCTCCGAACATGGCTCCTCCCTGGGCGATTTGCGAAATGCGGCGGGGCGCATCCTCGCCGCTCACGACAGTGTAACCGTCTGCATGAGCTTGGGCTGCGACTGCCGGCCTTCGAACACGCGCAGCTCGACGCTGCGCACGACCGCAGCCGGGTCCACCCGGAAGGTCCCATCGATGCGCTGATGGACGCGAAAGTCGAGCTGATAAGGCGCGTCCCCGCTATTTCCCGGGCCCGGCAGCGTCATGCCGCGGCGCTCGCCATTGTGCAGCAGATTGACCACCAGCTGATAATGTCCGTGGAAATGCTTGGTGCGCGATCCCGTCTGCAAGAGCACGATGCGATAGATGTACTCGCCCGGCACGGAATTCGGCTCGACCCGCGCGCTGCTTACCTTGACGCCGTCGACTTTCGAATCGGCGGCCGATATGGCCTGCACCAGCGCCACGTCTTCGCGCAGCCGCGCGTTCTCGTGCGTCAATTCCTTCACCTGCCGGGCAAGATCGGCATAGGAAGCGCGCTCGATCTGCCGTTGCCGCTCGAGTACCGTGAGCTCGCTCTTCAGACTGGCATTCGCCTTCTCCAGGTCCGCAATCTGGCCGCGCAGTCCGGTCAGAACCCCCTCATTTTCGCCGCCGACGAATGCGTCGGACCCGCGCAGATCGAGGGAGATCCAGACGAGCCCGACGATCGATACGACGAGGAATCCGTGCGCGAGCCAACGCAGATACCACGGCATGCTCGTGCGTACGGCAACGCGCCGGGCGTGAAGGCCGAACCGGCGCTTGAGCCACCCCGGCTTCACGGTAGCAGCGCGAGCCCTTCGAGCCCGGCGGTCTCGGGCAGATCGAACATGATGTTCATGTTCTGCACCGCCTGACCGGCGGCGCCTTTGACCAGGTTGTCGATAACCGAGAGCACCACCGCGGTCTTGCCTCCTTGCGGCTGATGGACAGCGATGCGGCAGGTG
>JBOIEI010000560.1:0-8579 GCA_050741055.1 Burkholderiales bacterium
GCGCACGAGCCGCGGCGGGCGCAAGAGCACGGTGGCGACCCTGACGGAGGTATATCACTTCCTGCGCGTGCTCTACATGAAGCTCGGCACGCAATACTGCCCGGCGTGCAACGTGGCGATCGAGCCGCAGAGTGCGGATTCGATCGCGGCAAGCCTCCTGCGCGTCTACCGCGGCCAGCGCATCGGCCTGCTCGCTCCGCTGGTGGTGGCGCGCAAAGGCTACTACACCGATCTTGCGAAGTGGGCGGCGGGCAAGGGCTTCAGCCACCTGCGCGTCGACGGCGACTTCCTGCCGACGGCGAAGTGGCCGCGCCTGGACCGGTTCCGCGAGCACACGATCGAGCTGCCGGTGGCCGACGTGCCGGTGCGCGCCGACGACGAATCGGCCTTGCGCGCCGGGCTCGCGCAGGCGCTCGAATACGGCAAGGGCATCGTGCACGTCCTCGCGCCCCTGGATGCGCTGGCGGATGCGATGGCGAAGAACGATGCTTCGCTTGCGGTCATGCGAACCGAGGTCTACTCGACCAAGCGCGCGTGCCCGAGCTGCGAACGCAGCTTCCCCGAGCTCGACCCGCGGCTGTTCTCGTTCAACTCCAAGCACGGCTGGTGCACCACCTGCTTCGGCACGGGGCTCGCCCTGAGCGGCTTCGACGAAGCGCAGAGCGGCGAAGAGGTCTGGTGGAACGAATGGTACGAGCAGCCGGACGAGCCGTGCCCCGCCTGCAAGGGACAGCGGCTCAACCCGGAAGCGCTGGCGGTGCGCTATCGTGAGCGCACGATCGCGGAGATGACCGCGATGCCGGTCGGTAAGGCTGGCGCGTTGTTCGATTCGATGGAGCTTGCCGGACGCGAAGCCGAGATCGCGCGCGATTGCGTGGCGGAGCTGCGCTCGCGCTTGAGGTTCCTCGGCGACGTGGGGCTCGAGTACCTGGCGCTCGACCGTTCGGCGCCGACGCTCTCCGGCGGCGAAGCGCAGCGCATCCGGCTCGCGGCGCAGCTGGGCTCGAACCTGCGCGGCGTGTGCTACATCCTGGACGAGCCGACCATCGGCCTGCATCCGCGCGACAACCGCATCCTGCTCGATACGCTCGGCAAGCTCGAAGCCAAGGGCAACACGTTGGTGGTGGTCGAGCACGACGAGGATACGATCCGGCGCGCCGACCACGTCATCGATCTCGGTCCGGGCGCGGGTAGCCGCGGCGGGCACGTGGTTGCGACCGGGTCGGCCGAAACGCTGATCGCATCGCCCGCGTCGGTGACGGGGCGCCTGCTCGCCGATCCGTTGCGCCATCCGCTCGCGCCGCGGCGGCCGGTGAACGGGCGCACCGAGTCGATCGAGATCGCAGGCGCGCATCTGCACAACCTGCAGCGCGTGCGGGCGCGCATTCCGTTGGGGCGCCTCACGGTAGTGACCGGCGTTTCCGGCAGCGGCAAGAGCAGCCTCGCCCGCGACGTGCTGCGCGACAATCTCGCCCGCCTGGTGAGCGAACGGCGCAATCGCAAGATGAGCGACGCGCCGCTGTACGGCTGCGAGGCGATCCGGGGCTGGGAGCCGATCGAGCGCGTGCTGGAAGTCGACCAGGCGCCGATCGGCAAGACGCCGCGCTCCTGCCCCGCCACGTATGTCGGCTTCTGGGACGCGATCCGGCGCCTGTTCGCCGACACCACCGAAGCGCGCATGCGCGGTTACGAGCCGAGCCGGTTCTCGTTCAACACGTCAGGCGGGCGTTGCAGCGGCTGCGAGGGTCAGGGCATCAAGCGCATCGAGATGAGCTTCCTGCCCGACGTGAAGGTACTGTGCGACGTGTGCGGCGGCGCGCGCTTCGACCGCGAAACGCTGTCCGTTCAGTTCAAGGGCAAGTCGATCGGCGAGGTGCTGGCGATGAACGTCGACGAAGCGGTCGATTTCTTCGCTGCCCACCGCAGCATCCATGCATGCCTGCGCCTGCTGCAGAACGTGGGGCTGGGTTACCTGACGCTCGGCCAGCAGAGCCCCACCCTCTCAGGCGGAGAAGCACAACGCATCAAGCTCGTGACCGAACTGGCACGAAGCGGTAACGGCAGCCGCACCGGCCGGCGCACGAACCCGGCAGACGCGGCGGAGGAGGAGCGCAATGGCCGCTCGCTCTACGTCCTCGACGAGCCGACGGTGGGGCTGCACATGGCCGATGTCGAGAAGCTCATTCGCGTGCTGCACCGGCTGGCCGACGCCGGCAACACCGTGGTCGTGGTCGAGCACAATCTCGACATCATGGCCGAAGCCGACTGGATCATCGATCTCGGACCGGAAGGCGGCGAAGCCGGCGGGCGCATCGTCGCGCAGGGCACGCCTGAAGGCATCGCCGGGAGGAGCGCCGACAGCCGCAACGGAACCTCGCACACCGCTCGCATCCTGGGCGAGTTTCTGCGCAGCCGCGGCGCTTCGAGTCAGGACATCGCTACGACCGGCATGTCGCTGGCGTAGCAGTCGTCGGCTGCTCGATCGGTGCTTGCCTGTTAACGGCGGCTACGGGAACGGGCTGGAATCGCTGGAGCTGCCGCCATCGACCGGATGAATTCCGAAAGGATGTTCATCCGAGCAGCGCACGCATCGAGCGATAGGCGCGCTGCGCGCGCTCCAGCGCCGGAAGGTCCGCGGTTGCCCGAACCGGCGCCTCGATGGCCAAGGGGATCGCGGCCGGAAGCGCCGCCACCAGATCGCGTAGCGGCAGTGCGCCCTCGCCGGGAAGCCGCCGCCCGGTGCGCGCTTCACGGATCAGATCGCCCGGCTCGCTCGGGATGACGGCCGCGGCGTCGCAGATCTGCGCGTATCGGAACAGCGACGCATCGATGCCCGCGATGTCGGACGGCAAGCCGCCCGAGCGGCTGAAATGCAGCGCATCGACCAGGACCGAGGCATTGGCGCAGCCGGACTTGTTCACGAGACGCGCAGCATCCGCGAGCGTTTTGACGCCGGTGTAGATGGCGAACTCCAGGCACACGTGCAGGCCGTACTGCTGCGCGCGATCGCAAAGGTCGCAAAAACGCTCCACGGTACGTGCTTCGATCGGCTCGGCGCTCATGACCAGCACGTACTGCGCGCCAAGCCGCGCCCCGGTTTCGAGGAAACCTTCCGGAATGCCTTGCGGAATTTCCGGCTCGAAGCGCAGGAACTCGACGTCGAGCACCGAGACGCCGGTATCGTCGAGCCGCGCCAGCGTCTCGCGCAGGACCGGCGTGTCGCGCAGCATGTCGTAGGGCGGAGCCCCGACGCTCGGCGTGGCGCTCAACCGGATGCCGATCTGGCGAAAGCCCGCTTGCGCCGCCACCGTGACCAGCTCCGGCGGGGTGGCGTCCAGCACGCTCAAGTGAGCGAGAGACAACTCGCGCGGCGTCGTGTTCACGGGGTTGGGTATCGCCCGCTACTTCTTCAATGGGGTGGTTATCGCCCCCTACTTCTTCACCCCGATCGCCTGCATGATGCGCGCGAGCTGCGCGTCTTCGCGGGCGATCAGCGCACCGAACTCCTGCGCGCCCAGAAACGCCGGGCGCACGTACAGCTTCTGCGTGCCTTGGGCGAATTCGGGACTCTCCACCGTCCGGCGGATCGCAGTCTCCAGCACGGCAACGTGGGCCGACGCAACGCCCTTGGGCACCGCGATGCCGCGCCACGCCTCCAGCGCCACGTCGTAGCCCAGCTCGCGCGCCGTCGGCACGTCGGGCAGCCCGGGGTCGCGGGCCGAGGTCAGCGACGCAATGGCGCGAAGTTTTCCGGCTTGCATGTGCGCTGCGACCGCGGCCGGCAGCGTGACGACGGCGTCGACGTGCCCGCCCAGCACGTTGGTGATCACCTGCGCCGCGCTGTACGGAACGTCGAGGACATCGATGTCGGCGGCACGGGCGAACGCGGCCGACGAGATATGGGTATGGCTGCCGACACCGGAGTTGGCGATGGTGACCTTGCCGGGCTGCTTCTTCGCCTCGGCGATGAAATCCGCCAGCGTCTTCCAGCGCGGCTCGACGCGCACCACGAGCAGCGGCGACTCGACCAGCGCGCGCGCCACCGGATCGAACGCCTTGTAATCGAACGGGAGCTGCCCGGAATGATAAGTCGTCGAAATGGAATTGGAGTTCCAGACCAGCGAATAGCCGTCGGGCTTCTGCGCGGCCGCATGCCGGTAACCGACTGCGCCACCGGCGCCCGGGCGATTCACGACCACGATGTTCGCGCCCGTGTGCTTGGCGATGCCCTGCGCCAGCAGCCGGGCAGTGATGTCGGCCGAGGTGCCCCCGGGGAAGAGCACCGTGAGCTCGATGTTGCCGCGCTTGGGATAAGCGGGCTCCTGCGCCATCGCCGTTGCCGAGAGCACGCCGAGCGAAACCGCAATCACTGCTGCGACACTTACCTCTCTCATACGGCCTCCTCCGAACGATGAAGCAGTCGACGCCCTTGTCACGTCCAACCCCGCCATGCTTGCGTCATCACGCAAGCGGGACTTCGAAGCCGTCATTCCCGCGTAAGCGGGAATCCAGGAGAAGCTTCGCGCTCCGGCCCCTCGTGCGCGAGGGCGGCGCGATCAATCGTTCGCCAGCACCTCCTCCACCGTCACCCGCCGCCCCTCGCGCGCCGAGCGGATGCCGGCCCGCAGCACGGCGAGCGATCGCGTCCCCGCCTCGCCGTCCATCTCCGGTCGGCCCTGTCCGCGAACGGCGGCGGCAAATTCCTCCAGCTCCTCCACGATCGTGTCGTTCTTCGCGCAGCCGACCGGCTCCGCCCGGTTCGCCCCGCGCTTGAGGAAGCGCAAACCCTGATGCAGATCGTAGTACGCGCTCGCCTCTTTGCCGTACACGTTCATCAGGTAATACTCGGACGCCGAGGCGTAACTCGCGTTGAGCGTCGAGAGCGCGCCATTCTCGTGCTCGAGCACGAGGCTCGCCACATCGGGGTTGTCTCCGGGCAGCACGAGCTGCCCGAGCCGGCCGCTCACGGCGACGATCGGCCCGAGGAGATACTCCAGGACATCGGTATAGTGGATGCCGATCTGCAGCATGACCCCGCCCGGCATGCCGGCGGCCGTGTAGCGCCACGAGCTCGCGTCGAACTGGCCCAGCCGGTCGCGGCTAATGTTGGCCTCGGCATTGACCAGGCGGCCGAGCTCGCCGCCGTCGATCCGTTCGCGCACCCAGCGAAAGTGGCTTTCCTTGCGCCGCTGGTAGCCGAGCGCCAGTACCACCCCGGCCCTTCGGCAGGCAACGGTCAGCGCCCGTGCATCCGACACCGTGTTCGCGATCGGCTTGTCGAGGAAGACATGCTTGCCAGCGGCGGCGGCCGCGGCCGTGGTTTCGAGATGAACGTTGTTCGGCGTGGTGTTGACGATCGCTTCGATCGAGCGATCCTCCAGCATCGTTTCGTAGCTCGGCGCGGGGCGGCAGCGGTACTTGCGCGCGAACGCCTCGCGCTTGTCGTGCGAGCGCGTGAAGCAGGCGACGATCTCGAGCTTGCCGGAGCGCACGATGGCATCGGCCAGTACGTCCGACCACCAGCCCATGCCGATGCAACCGACCCGCAACGGTTCCTGCGCCATCCTGCCCCCGAGCGCTACTACTTGCCGTCGAACGCCAAACTCGCCCCGATCGCCTCCAGCGCGAGCCGCGCCAGAGCGTCGTCGAATTCCCAGGTGCCGCCGCTCACGCCGATGCCGCCGATGCACTCCCCATCGACGATGATCGGGTAGCCGCCCTCGGTCGCGGTCCAACGTTCCGGGCCGGCCGCCAGCGCGAGCCCGAGCGCGTGCACGGTGTCGAGTTCCTGGCCCTGTGCGCCCCGGGCCGAGGTCGGTCGCCGGTTGGAGGCGGCGCAGACCGCCTTGGTGGTGGAGGAATGGACGGTATGGAAACGGCCGCCGTCCATGCGCTCGAGCAGGATCATGTGCCCGCCGGCATCGACGATCGCCACGGAGATGGGGACGTGTGCGGCTTCGGCCTTGGCCATGGCGGCGGCCATCATCCTGCGTGCGCCCGCAAGCGTCAGACGCTTCGCATTTTCGACGTACATGGCATGCGCTCCTTCGTCGCCCGCGCCCGGACCGGGTTCTGCCGCCATCATAATCCACGGCCCTGGGCAGCGCAGGGTCATGACGGACAGATGTGGCGCGAGCTGTCCGGCGCAGCGCCGGTGAGGGCGTCGGGCGGCAAGCGTCTTGTCTTTCCGCGTGTTGTCTTTCCGCGTGTTGTCTTTCCGCGTTTGTCTTTCCGCGTTTGTCTTCCAACGGTTGTTGCAGCCTTCGCCATACCGTGGCCGAGTCGGCGGTTTGACATGTTCGTTCGAACGAACTATAACGTCGCCATGCGTTCCGAGCTTCCGAGATCGGTCAACGAGCGACTCCTGGACACGGCCATCGAGCAGTTCGGCCGCAAGGGGCGCGAAGCGGCGAGCACCCGCTTGATCGCCACAGCGGCCGGCACGGCGATGTCCTCGATTACCTATCACTACGGCGGCAAGGAAGGCCTGTACCTCGCCGCCGCACGCCATATCGCCCAGGAACAGATGGAGGCGGGCTTGGCCGGCGCCCTGGAGAAGGCCGCCCTGCCGCCGGACGCCACGCCCACGCAGGCACTCGATGGCATTTACGCCCTTGCCGAAGGCATGCTCGCGATGCTGCTCGATCCGCGCTGCGCCGCCTGGGCGCGCTTCATCGTGCGCGAGCAGATGGAGCCGACCGCGGCCTTCGAAATCCTCTACGAGGCCGTGATCGAGAAGGTCGCGGGCCGCCTGGTCGGTCTCATCGAGCGCGTCGGCCAGGGGCACTGGAGCGCGGAAGAAGCCCGGCTCAAGGCGGTGACGCTGTTCGGCCAGATTCTCGTCTTTCGCGTCGCCTGCGAGACGGTCGCGCGAGTGACCGGCTGGGAGGAGATCGATTCCGAGCGCGCGGCCCGGATCGCGCGCGTCGTGCGCGCGAACTGCCGCGCCATCCTCGCAACCGGCACAGCCGAGGAGGACGGATGAAGCACCGCCTGATCGTCGTGGCCATCGTGCTCGCATTGGCGCTGACCGCGGCCATACTCACCCGCGGCTTCGGTCTGTGGGCGCGCGCTGAGCCGGCCGTGCTCACGCTCTACGGCAACGTCGACATCCGCTCGGTGGACCTGGGCTTTCGCATAGGCGGACGGATCGCGCAGATGCCCGTCGAGGAGGGCGCCAGGGTGGACCAAGGCACCGTCCTCGCGCGCCTCGATACGCGGCCGCTGAACGATGCGCTCAATGCCGCCGAGGCGCAGGTTCTGGCGGCAGCCGCGGACCTGCGCAAGCGCCGCAACGGCAACCGTCCGCAGGACATCGCGCAGTCACAGGCCGTCGTTGCCGAGCGCCGCGCTGCGCTCGCGAAGGCCGGCGAGGAGCACGAGCGCCGTTCCCGGCTGGTCAAGACGGGCGCGGTGAGCCAGGCCGTGTTCGAAGCAAGCCAGGCGCAATACCTCGCCGCCCAGGCACAGCTCGAAGCAGCACTGCAGGCGCTCTCGCTGCAGCGCGCGGGCGCGCGGGCCGAGGACATCGACGCAGCCGCCGCGCAGCACGCGGGTGCCATTGCCCGCCGCGACAAGGCGCACACCGATCTCGCGGACGCGACGCTGCTCGCCCCGTCGGCGGGCATCATTCTCACCCGCGCGCGCGAGCCGGGCGCGATCGTGCAGCCGGGCGAGACGGTATTCACGCTCACGATCGACCGGCCGATGCGCATCCGCGCCTATATCGACGAGCCCGATCTCGGCCGCATCTCTCCCGGGATGGCGGTCGAGGTGACAAGCGACGGCAATCCGAAGATCTATCCCGGCAGCATCGGCTTCATTTCGCCGGTGGCGGAGTTCACGCCGAAGTCGGTACAGACCGAGGACCTCCGCACCGACCTGGTCTATCGCCTGCGGATCATCGTGACCGAACCCGACGACGCGCTGCGCCAGGGCCAGCCGGTCACCATCAGCGTTCCGGATGCACGTCCCGCCGCAGGGCGTTGAAGTGCCCGCGCCCGTCGCCTGCGCACGCGCCGTGACGAAGCGCTTCGCGAAGGGCGGGCCGGCTGCCCTCGACGGCGTCGACATCGACATCGTGCCCGGCCGCATGACGGGCGTCGTCGGCCCGGATGGCGCCGGCAAGACGACCCTCATCCGCCTGCTTGCCGGCCTGCTCGACGCCGATGCGGGCGCGGTCGCGGTGCTGGGCGAGCCCGCCACGGACTGCGACCGCTCGCAGATCGGCTACATGCCGCAGCGCTTTGGTCTCTACGAGGACCTGTCCGTCATGGAGAATCTTTCGCTCTATGCGGATCTGCGCGGGCTGCCGCGCAGCGAGCGTGCATCCAACTTCGAGCGTCTGCTCGACTTCACCGGGCTCGCTCCCTTCCACGACCGGCTGGCGGGCAAGCTCTCCGGCGGTATGAAGCAGAAGCTGGGACTCGCCTGCGCCCTGGTCAACACGCCGAGAGTCCTGCTGCTCGACGAGCCCAGCGTCGGCGTCGATCCGATTTCCCGGCGCGAGCTCTGGACCATGGTCACCACCCTGGCGCGCGAAGGCATCGGTGTGCTCTGGTCCACGGCGTACCTGGACG
>JBOIEI010000561.1:0-3028 GCA_050741055.1 Burkholderiales bacterium
GGTCGACGTGACGCCTTCGCCTTTGAATGCATGAGCCAGCCGCTGGTAGACCTTCATGATTGCCCGCCCTCCGAAAAAATGTGAAATCGATTGTGCTTGTCTTCCCTCTCCCTTTGGGAGAAAGATCGAGGGTGAGGGAAACTGTGCGCGGTGCCGAAGACTTCCCTCACCCCCAACCCCTCTCCCGGGGGGAGAGGGGAGCGTATTGCGGAAAGCGGCTTGTCAGCCACTCTCCGGATCGTCAATGAGCCGTCCCGACGCCCGCACAACGCGCCGCAAGCTGCTCCGAGAATTCCTTCGTCATGCGCTTGACCACCATCGAAGCGCCGGTTTCGATGAGCGACGCCAGTCGTCCGCTGATCTCGACCTGGGCCTGGATGTCGATCGTGGAACCCGCTGCATCGCCTTCGCGACCCTGAACCTTGAAGGCCATGGTGGTGTGAAAGCGCGCCCCGCCCTGATTGTCCTTGCCCCTGGAGATCACCTTGCCGCTCATGCCCGGATGGTCGTATTCGATCTCGACCTTGGCACGGAACGCGACCTTGGCCGGGCCGAACTTCACCGTGATGCCGGCATCGTAGCTGCCGTCTTCGTGCTGTTCGCCGAGCGTCGCGCCCGAGACGCATTCGACGACCGCACGCGGATCGGACAGCAGCGACCAGACGGTCTTCGGATCCGAGGCTACCTCGATGGTCTCGTTGACTTCGATCATGACGGGGAAAGCTCCGAACTGGATGGGTGAACGACGCACTGCACTTGACCGCACGATTGTAGCGGAGCGACGCGGTTTTCACCCGCTTTCCAGCGTGGCGCTTCAGCCCGGACGTTCACGATGTGGTCCCTTATTCCTGGGAGCAGACCGTCCCCTGCAATGCGGACTTGGTCGACCTGCAACTGCGCGCCCGCGCGATCCAGGGCTACAATCCGTACGCCAGCCCCAAAGGAGGAACTGCCGTGCCGACCGTTTACGACCCCGCCAACACGTTTCCTCTGAAGATATGGGAAACCGAGTTTCGCCGCATCCCCACCCGCACCCTGATGGCGCGCATCTACCAGCCCGAGGGCGCCGGCCCCTTTCCTGTCTTGCTCGATCTGCACGGCGGGGCCTGGAATGACAAGGATCGGTTCGCCAACGAGCCCATGGACCGGGTGGTGGCCGAAAGCGGCATCCTGGTGGTCGCGGTGGATCTCACGTTGGGCGGCGAGGCACCTTATCCCGCCTCGGTGCAGGATGCGAATTACGCAATACGCTGGCTCAAGTCCAAGGCCGCGCAGTGGAACGGCGAGCCCGATACCCTCGGCGTTCTGGGCAGCTCCAGCGGCGGCCACGTGGCCGAGTTGCTCGGTATGCGCCCGCGCGATGCCCGCTACAACGCGCTCCCGCTCGCCGATCACCCGGCCATCGACGCCAGCGTGCGCTACGTCGCCACCCGCTCGCCGATCAGCGACCCGTTCGCCCGCTTCCAGAATGCCGAGAGCAGGCAGCGCGCCGAAATGGTGAAGAAGTCGCGCACCTACTTCGATCCGTGGGATTCGATCTTCGAAGGCAACCCGCAGCGCATTCTCGAGCGGCGCGAAGCGGTCAGCCTGCCGCCGCTGCTCATCATGCAAGGCGAGCTGGACGACAACGTGCTGCCCGCATTCCAGGAGAAATTCGCCGCGGCTTATCGTGCTGCCGGCGGCGAGTGCCAACTCGACATTTTCGCCGGCTGCGGCCATATCTGGGTCGCCGATCCGGGCCCGCAAACCGATCGCGCGCACGAAATGGTGAAGGCCTTCATCGCGCGCAACCTGCGAGCGCTGCAACTCGCCGCCTAGGAGACGGTGCGCATGTCCGTTCGACCTTGGTCGAGCCTGAAATAGACCTCGGTGCAATTGTGTGCGCGGCGCCATCCTCTCAGTATCACAGCGTCATCCACTGCAGGAGGACGCTGCGATGTGGGATCTTCTGTTCGCCCTCGCCCAAGTGGTTTCGGTCCTGGGGTTGATCGCCGGCTTCGCCTTGATCAGCTGGTATGCGTGGTCGCGCTCGATGGACGATCGTCTCGACGACCGCTGAGCGCCGCCGCAGCCGGATCCGGGCGGCTGCGCTGCTCGGGGTCCCGCCGGAACATCCGCCCGCGCTGAAACGGGCACGCTCGACGCTAGCCGGCCAGGGACAGGCCGACAGTCCGGACGCCTGTCCGAAAAACAGGAGCCCGTGCGATGTCCAGACCACTGTCCGCCGACGCCATGGACCAGCCGCTGAACGGCCGCAAGCATTTCAGCATGATTCGCGGTTTTCACCTGGCGGACTTCCTCACGCTCGGCAATGCTGCTTGCGGCGTGGCCGCGGTGTTGCTGGCGATGCAATACCTGACCAGCCAAGACTTGCGCCAATTCTTCGCTGCTGCAGCGATGGCTCCGCTCGCATTCCTGTTCGACGTGATGGACGGAAAGGTCGCGCGCGCGCGCCACACCCATTCGGCGCTGGGACGCGAGCTCGATTCGCTCGCCGACGTGATTTCCTTCGGTGTGGCGCCGGCCGTGCTCGCCTTCGCCGCCGGCTTGAACGGCGGCTGGGACGGCGCAGTTCTGATCTACTTCGTCTGCTGCGGCGTGAGCCGGCTCGCCCGCTTCAACGTGACCGCCGAGGCGTTGTCCCAGGGCGGAGCGAAAGTTGCCTATTTCGAAGGCACACCTATTCCGAGCAGCGTGATCCTGACCGCGGTGCTGGCCATCGCCGGCTGGCAGGGGCGTGTGGGCGAGGCGATCTACTGGGGCAGCGTCGGCATCAGCGGCTGGACGCTGCATCCACTGGCACTACTGTTCGCGCTCTCAGGCACCTTGATGATCAGCAAGACCTTGCGCATTCCGAAGTGGTGACGGACGATCACTTCCTGCCGCGTCGCGCCATCGCCGCAAAGATCCGCTGCAATCGCGCCCGATCGCCCGCTTCGAACACGCCTGCCTGAGCGCATAGATCGCACAACCGCTCGCCCGGATCCTGGGCAGCGGCGCTGACCGCGTTCTTGAACCGGTCGCGCAG
>JBOIEI010000562.1:0-2527 GCA_050741055.1 Burkholderiales bacterium
AGACCACGACGCGAACGCCGCGGCGCGCCAGCGCCACCGCGGCCGCCATGCCGGCATAGCCGCCGCCGACGATGGCGACCTGCGCCGGCGGCGCGGCATCGTTCATGCGTGCCTCGCCCTCACGCCGTGAGCCAGGTCTTCCAGGCGAGCCACAGCTTGGTGACGGGTGTGAGGGAAATTTTCGCGTTCAGCACCTGGCACGCGTCGGCTTCGATCTCGTCCAGCAGGCGCTGGTAGATCGCGGCCATGACGAGCCCCGCGCGCTGGGCGCGCCGGTCGGCGGAAGGAAGCTGCCCAAGGGCCTGGCTATAGAAGCTGCGCGCTCGCGCGACCTGAAAGCGCATGAGATCGCGCATGTTCGACGACGTGCGCCCGGCCATGATGTCGGCATCGCTCACGCCGTAGCGTGCGAGATCCTCTTGCGGCAGGTAGATGCGGTCGCGGCGCGCGTCCTCGCCAACGTCGCGAATGATGTTGGTCAACTGAAACGCGATGCCCAGGTCGTGTGCGTATTCGAGCGTCTGCGCTTCGCGGTAGCCGAAGATCGTGGCGGACAACAGGCCCACGACACCCGCCACGCGGTGACAGTACACGCGCAAGGCCGCGAAGTCGGGATAGCGGCCGTGGTCGAGATCCATCTCCATGCCGTCGATGATCTCGTCGAGATGGGCGCGTTGGAGACCGAATGGGCCGACGACGTCGAGCAGGGCACGCGCCACCGGGTGCTGCGGGCTGCCGCCAAATACCGCTTCGACCTCGGTGCGCCACCAGGCGAGCTTCATACGTGCGACCGACAGGTCAGTCAGCTCGTCCACGACGTCGTCCACTTCGCGGCAGAACGCGTACAACGCGATGATGGCGCGCCGCCGCTCTTCGGGCAGGAACAGGAAACTGTAGTAGAAGCTCGAGCCGCTCTGCAGGGCGCGGCTGCGACAGTATTCGTGCGGGCTCATGCCGCACCTGCGCCGAGAACGGCCACCGTGCACGCCACCGAGCCGTCGCTCATGCGGCGTAGCGAGCGCTGATCCGGCCATCGCCGCCGAGCGAGCGCGCGAGCATCGATATCCAGTCCCAGGAGCGCAGCACGGGCCGGCGCCGGAATACATCGTAGTCGGCCGCGATCAGCTTGTGCAGAATCGTATCGCCGCCCGCAACCACCATCCGGATCTCCAGGCCGATGCGGCCTCGGAGGCGGTGCCCGAGCGCGGCGCCGTCGTGGAGCAGACGCCGGGTTCGCTCGACTTCGTGGCGCATCAGCGCTCGAAATGCGGCATCGGCCTCGCGGCGGCCCAGTTGCGCTTCGGTGACCGCGAAGCGGCGCATGTCGTCGAGCGGCAAGTAGATGCGACCCTTCGTGTAGTCGATCGCAACGTCCTGCCAGAAGTTGATCAGCTGCAGTGCCGTGCAGATGCGATCCGAACAAACGGCGGTGTCGGCGGCGTCGGCATCGAACAGGTGCAAGAGCAGCCGACCGATCGGATTGGCCGAGCGGCGCGAATAGTCGAGCAGCTCGTCGAAGTCGGCGTAGCGGGGTTTGACGCAATCCTGCGAGAACGCCGAAAGCAGATCGCGGAAGGGCGCGATCGGAAGCCGGAACCGGAGGATCACCGCTGCGAGCTCTTCGAACAGCGGCTCATGCACGCGCTCTCGTCGCTCGATCGAGGTCAATTGCGAATTGAAGTGAGCCAGTCGTTGCAGCCGTACGGGAGCGGGGAAATCGCCTTCATCGGCAATGTCGTCGGCGCTGCGCGCGAAGCGATAGATTGCGCCCACGGGACGGCGCAGATGCGCAGGCAGCAGCAGCGACGCCACCGGGAAGTTCTCGTAGTGCCCAACGGCCATCAAAAGCTACCTTGGAACAAGCGCTTAAGGTTTGGAACGAAGCTACCCAGGGAAACTGCCGCTAGCGGCAAGTGACTAATAATATTACACTTGTGTGCTTGCCGGGGGCGTGGTTGCAGACTGGCCCCGGGCGTTCGTACGAGGGCGCATGCGAGCGGTATGACCGGGCGTCCTTGCGTGACGGCCAGCGCCCGGCGTGCGGCGGCAAGGCCGGAGTCGGCGGGTCCGGAGTTCGGATACGCCGGCTCCGGAGGTTCAACTGCGCCGGCTCCGGCTTGGCGGCCGTGCGAAAGTGGCGGAATTGGTAGACGCACCAGATTTAGGTTCTGGCGCCGAAAGGCGTGGGGGTTCGAGTCCCTTCTTTCGCACCACGGGATTTCTTCGAGGCACCTGATGCAAGCAAATCTAGAAGCGATCGGTAATATCGAGCGGCGGCTCAACATCAGCCTGCCCGCCGACGATGTCGACAGTGAGGTATCCACGCGGCTCAAGAAACTGGCCCAGACGGTGAAGATGCACGGATTCCGTCCGGGCAAGGTGCCGCTCAAGGTGGTGGCACAGCAATACGGATCGCAGGTCCGCCAGGAAGTTCTCGCCGACAAACTGCAGAAAATCTTCGGCGACGCGGTGCGCGACAATAATTTGCGCGTCGCAGGTTATCCCAAATTCGAGACGCTCCCCAGCG
>JBOIEI010000563.1:0-2034 GCA_050741055.1 Burkholderiales bacterium
CGGTAGGCCTCCTGCGAAAGCTCGGCGCAGTCGCCTTCCTCGAGATAGATCACCCGCTGCGTCACCTGCAGCAACGCAGAGACATCCGAGGCGGCAAAGTGCTCGGCCTCGCCCAGCCCGAGAAGCAGCGGCGCGCCCTTGCGCGCGACGATGAGGGCGCCGGGCGTCTCGGCGCTGATCACAGCGATCGCATAGGCGCCTTCGAGCTTTGCGACCGCCTCGCGGGTGGCGTCGAAAAGACTGCGTCCTTTGCGGCGCAGCGACTCGATCAGGTGCGCGATGACTTCGGTATCGGTGTCGGAGACGAATTCGAAGCCCTGCGACTTGAGCTCCCGGCGCATGGCATCGTGATTTTCGATGATGCCGTTATGGACCACGGCGAGGTCGCCGCTCACGTGCGGATGGGCGTTGCGCTCGCTCGGCGCACCGTGCGTCGCCCAGCGCGTGTGCGCGATCCCCAGCCGCCCCTCGACGGCCGCGCTGTTCACGCGCTCGGCCAGATCGGCAACCCGGCCGGTGGAGCGCAGCCGGCGCAATCCGTCGTTGACGATGGCGAGCCCGGCCGAATCGTAGCCGCGGTATTCGAGCCGGCGAAGGCCCTCGATCAAGACCGGTACGATATTGCGCTTCGACGCTGCGCCGACGATTCCACACATATGCCCGCTCCTCGTTATGACGTGCAGCCGCCAGGACAGCGTGCGTCGATTCTCGGGGGCCGGAATCGCACCGAAGTCACGCCAGGAACATCGAACAAGGCCCCTCCGAGGCAAGGTCCGTGCCGGCGCGGCTCCTTGCGCGGCCCTCAACGCCTTACTTGGTCGGACGCTTCCACTGCGGCCGATGCAGCTGCTCCTTGCGATTGAGCGCGAGACCGCCGGGAGGCACATCCTGCCAGATCGTCGTGCCCGCACCGACGGTAGCGCCGCGGCCGACCGTCACGGGGGCCACCAACTGCACGTCCGAGCCGATGTGGACATCGTCTTCGATGACGGTCCGATGCTTGTGCGCGCCGTCGTAGTTGCACGTGATGGTGCCGGCGCCGATGTTGACGTTGCGCCCGACCACGCTGTCGCCGACATACGCGAGATGGTTCGCTTTGGCGCCGTAGCCCATCTCGGAAGCCTTCACCTCGACGAAGTTTCCGACGTGCACTTCTGCGTCCAAGCGCGTTCCCGGCCGCATGCGCGCAAACGGCCCGATGCGGCAGCGCGCCCCGATGTCGCTGCCTTCCAGATGGCAGAACGGGAGGATCTCGGCGCCATTCGCAACCGACACGTCGCGCAGCACGCAGTTGGCGCCGATGGTCACGTCGTCGCCCAGGCGCACGTCGCCCTCGAAAATGCAATTGACATCGAGACGCACGTCGTGCCCGGCGGTCAGCGTGCCGCGCACGTCGATGCGTGTAGGGTCGGCCAGAGTAACGCCTTGCTCCAGCAGCGCATCCGCGATCCGCTGCTGTGCGATGCGCTCGAGTTGCGCGAGCTGCGCCTTGCTGTTGACGCCGAGCGTCTCCCACTGCGCTTGCGCGGCAACGGCGACCACGGGCACGCCGTCACGAAGCGCGAGCCGTACCACGTCGGTGAGGTAGTACTCGCGCTGCGCGTTGTCGTTGCTGAGCGCACCAAGCCAGGCCCGCAGCTTTGCCTGCGGCAGCAGCATGATGCCGGTATTGATCTCGCGGATCGCCTTGTCGGCCGGGCTTGCGTCCTTCTCCTCGACGATCGCCGTAACGCGTCCTCGAGCGTCGCGCACGATGCGACCGTAGCCGCTCGGGTCGTCGAGCACGACCGTCAATACGCCAAGGCCGTCGCCGCTTGCCGCCACCAGCGCGGCGAGCGTTTCGGTTCGCACCAGCGGGACATCGCCATAGAGCACCAGGGTGCGCGCCGATTCGTCGAGGTGCGGCAGTGCCTGCTGCACGGCATGGCCCGTCCCGAGCTGCGGCTCCTGGCGCGCGAACGAGAGATCGGAGGCGTGGAACGCTTCGCGCACCGCCTCGCCGCCGTGGCCATAAACGACGCACAGCCGGCCCGG
>JBOIEI010000564.1:0-8534 GCA_050741055.1 Burkholderiales bacterium
ATATGACCATTCCAGCGCTCATCTACGAGCGCTTTTCAACGAACTGCTAAAACCACACCACCCCGCCCGCATTTGCGGGCACCCCTCCTCATGAAGGGGAATGCTTTAGCGCTTCCCCTCCATTCCAAGGAGGGGCTGGACGCGGCTGTGTCGCGGACGGGGTGGTCCCCGAAGCGAACGCGACTCACTGCTTCGCTATGCCGGCGTCCTTGATGACGCGCGCCCAGCGATCGGTCTCGGCGCGGATAAAGCGCGCGAACTCTTCCCGGCTGGTCGGCGAAACATCGATCACCATGTCGGTGAAGCGCTGCTTGATGTCACTCGTTTGCAACACCGCCACCAGGTCGTCATGCACCTTGTCCAGGATCGGCGCGGGCGTTGCGGCCGGGGCACAAAGCCCGTACCAGGAATTGACCTCGAAACCCGGAAGCGCCGCTTCATGCATGGTGGATACAGCAGGCAGTTGCGGTATGCGTTCCAGGCTGGTCACCGCGAGCGCGCGCACCCGCCCGGCGACGATGGACGGCAACACCGCCGGCGCGGTCTGCATGGTCACCGGAATCTGTCCGCCGATCACGTCGGTGAGCGCCTGCGGCGCGCCCTTGTAGGCGACGTGTACCACGTCGATCTTCGCCGTCAACTTCAAGAGCTCCATGGCAAGCTGCGGCGAAGTGCCCGCGGCGGACGTTCCGTAGCTCAGCTTGCCGGGGTTCGCCCTGGCGTAGGCAATGAATTCCTTCACCGTGCGCGCCGGCATGGAAGGATGAACGACCAGGACGCTCGGGCTTCTGCCGATGCGCGAGATGGGCGCAAAGTCGCGCTGATGGTCGTAGGGCATCTTCGCATACAGCGATCCGGCGATTGCGCTGGAAGCGATGTTGCACTGGAACAGGGTGTGGCCGTCGGGTGGGGATTTGGCTGCGTGGGCGGCGCCAACCGTGCCGCCGGCACCCGAACGGTTCTCGACCAGCACCTGCTGGCCCCACATGCGCGCGAAACGGTCGGTGATGAGGCGCGCGATGATATCCGGCGAGGCACCGGCCGGAAACGGAACGACATAGCGCACCGGTTTGGCGGGATAGCTCTGAGCCTGGGCGGCGGCAGGCAACGGACACGTCGAGCTCACCAACGCCAATATCAGCACCTGCCGTGCTTCCATCCTTATGCGCATCTTCTTCCTTCGGGTTTCAATCGATCGACCGATGTTAACCGCGAGGCATGCCGATCCACCATCCTGCATCGGCCTCGCCGGCGGCGAACGTCATCGGGGGGACGAACGATTGACGCACGCTGCCCGAGGGCGCGACACTGGCCGCAGTCGAGCCGCAATCATTCCATCGCACGAGGTAGCCTGTGAACGCCAACGCCACCGAGAGAATCGCCCGCTTCATCGCCACGACGCGCTACGAGGACATCCCGCAGCCCGTGCGCGCTGCCACCCGGACCATCGTCCTTGACGGCATTGCCAACCTGCTGGCAGGGTCGAAGCAGCCGGTCCTGGACCACGTCCATCGCTATGTCGAGCGTCTCGGCGGCCGCCCCGAGTGCGCCGTGGTCGGTGCGAGCTTTCGCACCAATGCGTTGCTGGCGGCGTTCGCCAACGGCGCGGCCATGCACGTGCTCGATTACGAGCCGCAGGGCATTCCTTCGACGCACGGCACCTCGACTTTGCTGCCCGGTGTGCTGGCGCTGGCGGAGGTCAATGGCTCCTCGGGGCGCGAGGTGCTGACGGCGTTCGCAGTGGGATGGGAAATTCAGCAACGTATCGCGATGGCTGCGCGCAAGTCCGAGTCGCGTCCTTTCCATCCGCCGGGGATCTACGGTCCGCCGTCGGCCGCCACGGCCTGCGCCAAGCTGCTCGGGCTGGACGAACAGAAGGTGCGCATGGCGCTCGGCATCGGCGCATCGAGAACCGGGGCGCTGTTCGCCAACAACGGCACCATGACCAAGTGCACCCATCCGGGCAATTCGTGTCGCATGGGCGTGGAAGCGGCTCTGCTGGCTGCGGACGGGTTCAGCGCGCACGATGCGATCTTCGAAGCGGAACGCGGCTACGTCGAGACGATCTTCGGCGCCGAGTTCGTCTGGGACGACCTGCTGGGCGGATTGGGCAGCCGCTGGAACCTCGAGCAGCACGGCTTCAACATCAAGCGCTACCCGGCGCAGATCAACATGCAATGGGCGACCGAGTCGGTGGTGCTCCTGCGCGAGAAGCACGGCATACGTGCCGACGATGTCGAGTGGCTCGAGATCGAAGCCTCCTCGCGCCGGCCCGGCCTTTCGCGTCCCGCGCCTGAGACCGGGCTGGACGGCAAGTTCAGCTACCAGTACGTCGCGGCCGTGGCGCTCACCCAGGAACAGGTCGGCATCGATTCGTTCTCCGACGCGGTGCGGTTCTCGGCGCCAGTGGAGGCCGCGCTGAAGAAGATCCGCCTCAAGCCCAACCCCGATATCTCCACCTCGACCCTCGAAACCTGGGTGCAGGCGCGCGCGAAGCTGAAGGACGGCCGCGAGCTGGTCGAGCGCTGCGATGCGTATCGCGGTTCGTCGCGCAATCCGATCGGGCGCGATCAGCACCTCGTGAAGGTGCGCGATTGCATGCGCCGTGCGTTACCCGAGCCCGCGATGGAGCGGCTGATCGGCCTCATCGACGGACTGGACGAAGTGCAAGACGCCCGGGTGCTGGCGCGAGCGCTTTCGGGCGCGTAGCCGCCTCAACACTTGCGGCGGATATTGCGCCCCCGGGCGTGGTCTCTATGCGCCTGAGCGCCGCGGAGTAGTCGCCTCAACCCGCTGGCGGCGGATATTCCGGCGGGATCACCGTTTTCTCGGGATCGAACGGGTGACGTGCGGCCGGCTGCGTGCGGCTTTCCTTTTTGTCGTCGGCCGGGAGTCGGATCGTGGTGCAGGCGATCGGTGCGGCGCCGCTACCGGCGGCAGGCGCGGTCGGCTTCTTTTCCTCGCTCATGCCGTTACCCGCTCTTTGTGGCCGGCCAGCACGTGACTCAACCAGGTGAGTGCCTTGCGCTCCAGGCGATCGGCTCGAACCGCCGGATCGGCGATGCGCGGGTCGTGCAGGGTTCGGGCGATCCACGGATACAGCAGATCGTCCCTGCAACCGTGGCCGAACATGAGCATCAGCATCACGACGACCGTTTGGCTGCGCGCCGTTTCGAACCCGGCCTTGCGGGCGGCTGCAATGCCTTCGGCGACCAGACCCCGCAACGCCTCCTTGCCGGCGTACGCCGCCTTTTCGGGAAAGACGTTGGCAAGCTCCCACATCAGGCCGTCCTCGATCGAGCCGTGAGAAGGCGCCGGCGGACGCTGACTGAGCTGCGCGAGCTTGCGCAGCGCTTCGCGCGTGTTGACGCCGTCCGGACCTGAAACCTTCTGCTGGTAATCGAGCACCTTTCCGTACAGACGATTGGCCCGCGCCATCTGCTCCGCATCGGCTTGCAGGATGGCGCGAGCCCAGGGATATTGCGGGTCGTCGTCGAAGGCGCTGCCGAAAAGGAACATCGCTTCGATGCACAGCCGCACCGGGCCGCGCTGGGTGAAGCCGTGCTGCTGCGCACGCGTCGAGCTAGCACGGATGGCACGGCGCAGCTGCTCCTCGCCGATCACCTTGGCGAGCTTCGGCGCGAACTGAAGGCCGTGCGCCACCATTTCGTTTTCGAACTGCACGACCGCAGTTCGATGCAGGGCAGCCATATGCTGCTCGCTGATCACCAGCACAGCGTCCTCCCGGAAGTCGTCCAAATGTACTCGCCTGCGCGGCGTTTGAACAGTTGCGGCGGAGGGAGGCAAGAATGCGCCAAAGGCGCGTGGGGCCTGCGGTTACAATGCAGGGACGCAGCATGAGGAGGAAACACACATGAATCGCATCCTGGCCATCGGCGCGCTGGTCCTGTGCGCCGCCACGCCGCCGACATTCGCCCAGAGCTTCGGTGGGAAACCGATCCGGTTCGTGGTCGGCTTTCCGCCCGGCGGCCCGACCGACTTCACCGCTCGCCTGTTGGCCGCGAAGATGCCGGCATTGCTCGGCACCAATGCGATCGTCGAGAATCGCGCCGGCGCGAACGCCACCATCGCCGCCGATCACGTCGCGCGGTCGACGCCCGACGGCCACACGCTGTACTTCTCCACCTGCGGAGCGCTCGCGATCAGCCCCCACATCATGCCGAAACTTCCGTACGATCCGCTGCGGGATTTCGCGCCGATCGGCCAGGTGGTCAACGCCAGCAGCACGCTTGCCGTCCATCCGTCGCTGCCGGTGAAGAATGTGAAGGAGTTCGCGGCGCTCGCCCGTGCGCGCAAGGGGCAGGTTACGCTCGCGTCCAGCGGGGTCGGCAGCATTCCGCACCTTGCGCTGGAGCTGCTGAAGGCTGCGGCCAGGATCGACCTCGTGCACGTGCCGTACAAGGGCGCCGCGCCCTCGATGGTCGATGCGATGGGCGGACAGGTGAGCGCCATCATCCTGGATGTCACGCCGCTGCTGCCGCACATTCGCGCCGGCAAGCTGCGCGCGATCGGCATCGCCGGCGAGAAGCGGGTCCAGGTGCTGCCCGATGTCGCCACCCTGGAAGAGCAGGGATTCAAGAACGTGGAGGCGGCCAACTGGTACGCGATCCTTGCCCCGGCCAAGACGCCGCGCGAGCTGGTGAATCGATTGAGCCAGGCGATCCAGAAGGCGATGAGCATGCCGGACGTGCGTGACAAGTTGCTCGCCACCGGCGCCGACCCCGTTGCCGGGACACCCGAGCAGCTTGCCGCGCTGCTCGAGCGCGACTACGACAAGTGGGGCAAGCTCATTCGGGAAAAGAACATCACGGCGGAATAAATTCCTGCACCGGCTTGACCCGGCCGCACCCGTTCGTGCGTTTACACGCGCATTCACCACGAACGGAGCACGGCATGAAGCGACTCCTGGGCGCCGCCATCGCGGCTGCGCTGGCGTTGACACCCTTGTGCGCATCCGCGGGCACGCTCGCCGATGTGCACGTCATCAACCGATCGACCGGCCAGCGCCTGCCCGTCCATGCGCATGGCGGCAAGCTTTACATCGCCGGCCAGCCCGGTGAGCGCTATGCCATCCGGGTCAGCAATCGCAGCGGCGGCAGAATCCTCTCGGTGGTATCGGTCGACGGCGTCAACGTGGTGAGCGGCGAAAGCGCCTCGCCGGATCAGACCGGGTACGTATTCTCGCCGTGGCAATCCTACGAGATATCGGGGTGGCGCAAGAACGCCGGCGAGGTGGCCTCGTTCTATTTCACGGCGCTGCCCGACAGCTATGCCGCGCGCACCGGGCGTGCGAACGACGTGGGTGTCATCGGCGTCGCGGTGTTCCGCGAGTGGACGCCAGCGCGTCGCAGGCCGCAGCCCTATCCGCATCCCCGGGAAAGCGCAGGGAACCGGATGGATGAGAGCAGCAAGGCCTAGCGCTCCGAAGCGCCTGCTGCGCCTGCGGTCGATCCTGCCGGCAGCGTGCGGGAGTCGGAGCAATTCGGCGCGACTGCGCCGAAGCGGCAACTCGACAAGCTCGGCACCGGCCATGGCGAGCGCGAGCATTCGGCGGTGGCGTTCACCGACTTCCGGCGTGCGGGAGCGCACCCTGAGCAAGTGTTCACGATCTACTACGACCGTTATGAAAACCTGGTCGCGCGCGGCATCATTTCGAGTGCGCCACGATTCGCCCAACCGCGGCCGTTTCCGGGCGCGGCAGGCTTCGTGCCCGATCCGGGCTGATCGCCCTCCTGCACGGCCCGCGAGCAGCGCCGGCGCAGCAGCTCGATGGCCGCGTGCAACCGATTCGCCGGGAGCGCACGCAAGCTTCGGTGCACGGCTGGAACGCGGCACGCGCGCGAAAACGGCTTCGTCCACGATCGGAGTTACCATACCGGCAGGCTGTGTCCGGGCGCAGGAACGCCCCGTCGGTGCCGGCATGACCGGCACGGCTTGCGGGCGCAGAAATTTCAAAGCGCGATCCGTGGAGGGAATTTTGATGATGCTGCGCACACTCGGGATGGCCGTGCTTGCCGTCGCCGCCATCGGGGGAGCCCATGCCCAGGAGAACTACCCCAGGAAGCCGATGCGCTGGGTCATTCCCTACGCGGCCGGCGGCGGCACGGATGCCATCGTGCGGCCGATCGCGGTCAAGGCAGCCGAGCTGCTGGGTCAATCCGTCATCTACGAAAACCGGGGCGGCGCCGGCGGGATGATCGCCGGAGAGATCGTCGCCAAGGCGGAGCCCGACGGCTATACGTTTCTGGTAGCAGCGCCCAACTCGCTTATTTTCGCGACGCTGCTGCACAAGAAGGTCCCTTACGATCCGGTCAAGGACTTCGCCATGATCACGAAGTTCGACCTCACGCCGAACGTGCTGATCGCGCACCCCAGCTTTCCGCCCAACACCGCGAAAGAGATGATCGCGTACGCCAGAGCCAGGCCGGGCAAGGTCAACTTCGCTTCCTCCGGCGCCGGTTCCGGCGGTCACTTGTCGATCCTGCTGTTGATGGACACAATGAAGATCGACGTATTGCACATCCCTTACAAGGGCGCTGGCCCCGCCGTACTGGAAGTGCTTGCAGGCAGGAACGACCTGATGTTCATCAATCCGGCCGTCGCCATGGGCCACTACAAGGCGGGCAGGGTAAAGGTGCTGGGCTTTGCCGGTCCCAAGCGCCTGGCCACCATGCCGGACGTGCCCACGTTCGAAGAGCAGGGCTTCGTCGACTTCGAATCGAGCAACTTCAAAGGCCTGGTCGCCCCGGCGGGAACGCCCCGCTTTGTCATCGACAAGATGCACGACGTCCTGGTGAATATCGTCAACATGCCCGACATCAATGCCCGCCTGATCGCCGGGGGCTCGATCCCGCGGACCACCACGCCTGAGGAGTTTGCCGAGGAGAATCGCAAGGAAGTGGCGCGCTGGGGCAAGCTCATGCGCAAGCATGGCATCCTGCCGCAATAGCTGCCGCCGCGGCGATGCCGGATGGCCGCGGGCGGCGGCTTCCGAACAAGCGAAATGCTTCCTCCAATCGAAACTCGAACAGGGTGCGAGAAATGTCTCGATTCAAACCGCTGAACGAAAGCGACATGAGCGACGCGCAGCGCAAGGCCGTGAAGGAACTGGAAAGCGGCCCGCGCGGCAAGTTCAATCCGCTCGGCCCGAACGCTGTCCTGTTGCGCAGCGTGGACTTGATGTCCCGAACGCAGAAGGTCGGCGAATACCTGCGCTACGGCTGTTCGCTGCCGCCGCGCCTGCGCGAATTCGCCATCATCATTACCGCGCGCCAGTGGAGCGCCCAGGTGGAATGGATCGAGCACAGTCCGCGAGCTGTGAAAGAGGGGATCGATCCCGGCGTAATCGAAGACCTCCTGCAGGGTAGGCCGCCGCGCGCGCTGCGAGACGACGAAGCGGCCGTCTACCGCTTCTGCAAAGAGCTGCACGACAACCACGGCGTGAGCGATGCGACCTTCACCGCCGTGGCGGACCGATTCGGCGAGCAGGGTGTCGTCGATCTGATCGGGCTGACCGGGTACTACACCATGCTCGCGATGGTGCTCAACGTCGCGCAGCAGCCGCTTCCGGGCGGCGTCGCGCCGCCGCTGCCGGCGCTGAACTAGAGCGGCATCGACGGTCGGTGGGCCGATTCGGGGCGCTCGGAGGCGAGGGGAGCGGATTCCGAAAGCGCCCTGCCAGCCATTTTTCCGGACGACCAGTAGGGCGAGCGCGAATTGCGCGGCTCGCGCGCTGGGTGTACCGTCCGGCCCGATGATGTTGGCATCGGGCCGATATCGCAACGGTCCACCGAGCAGCGTAAACCGGAGGAGGGTCTCAATGCGTGCTGCACTGCTGATCGCAATCGCCGTCTTCACCGCTGCGACAGCGCCCCTGGCGCCTGCCGCGCAAACGAGTTTCCCGGACAAGCCGATCCGCCTGATCATCGGCAGCGCGCCGGGCTCGGGCCCGGACATCATGTCCCGGCTGATTGCCGATCATCTCTACAACGTGTGGGGCCAGCGGGTGATCGTCGATTCCCGTCCCGGAGTGGCCGGCATCCTGAGCGCCGAGCATACGCTGCGCGCGAATCCCGACGGCTACACCTGGATGATGCTGACCTCGCAGCTATTCATCGCCACCGCGGTCTACCCCGATCTCAAGTTCGACCTCGACAAGGATTTCGTCTCGGTCTCGCTGGTCGGCCTGGTGCCGTGGGTCTTGACCGTTAATCCGCAAGTGCCGGCGAAGTCGGTCTCCGAGCTGATCGCGCTTGCGAAGCAGTCGCCGGGGAAGCTGCGCTACGGCTCCGGCGGCATGGGCAGCGGCGAGCATTTCACCACCGTCATGTTCACGCATATGGCCGGCATCGACATGCTGCACGTGCCCTACAAGGGCGTCGCGCCGGCCCTGATCGACGCGATCGCGAACGAGATCCAGATGCAGTTCGGCGTGTTCCCGGCGGCATATCCGCATGTCACCTCCGGCCGCTTGCGGGCGCTCGGCGTCAGCACGGCCAAGCGCGCGCCGGGAT
>JBOIEI010000565.1:0-1776 GCA_050741055.1 Burkholderiales bacterium
TAACAGGGGCACGAGTATAGCTCGCGCGCCCAGGCGCAAAAAAACCCCGCTTTCGCGGGGCAAGGGGGATCGGTCTGCTTGTCAGCTAACGTCGCCGGCGTACCCATCGCAATGCCAGCAGGCCGGCCGCGAGCGTGCCCAGCGTCCCGGGCTCCGGGACCCTTCCCGGCAGGTCGTCGTTGACCTCCAGTACGTCGTTGTTGCAGCTCGGGGCCCAGTAGATATTCAGCTCGCTGGCACCCACGAAGATGCCGCGATCGATCGACAGCTCGATCACCGAATGCTGCGTAGTCGGATCGGCGTTGCGCGTATACACAAAATTCGCCGTGCCGACCTGCGTGCCGCCTACCTCCATTTGCACTTCAGCCTCGGAGGCAATGGGGTCGAGCAACCAGCTCGGGTCTTTCCAGATCGATCCCACGGTGCGCGCACTGTCTTCGTAATCGACGGTGAAGCCATTGGCGTTCAGGCCGTAGGTGGAGCCGGCCGCGCCGCCGTCTTCAGTGAGCAGCCCGGCGAGCGCGACCCCGCCCGCGCCGCCGCCTACCTCAATGCCATATACGCTGCCGTTGTCGGCAACGATCCGGATGTCGCCGGGACTGAAGCGGGCGAAGCCGTTGTCCGGACGCTGACCGGTGACGATGGCGATGTACAGACTATTGCTGTCGATCGCCACGCCCATGAATTCCACGTCGTAGTTCTGGCCGCCGGCATGGGGCCCCAGAACGCCCGAATCGCCGGTCAAATCGTTGTTGTCCTCGAGCGCGGTGTAGAGCTTGATGACGTTCGCCACCGCGGGGCTGGAGAAATCGCTGCTGTTGCCGTCACCGACCGTGATGCCCCAGTCGGCCACGCTTCCGTCTACGATCGGGCCCGCAAAGGCTGGGCCGCAAAGTGCGAGCGCCGTTAGGCTGCCCGCGATGATGCTGCGCATGTCGTTCTCCGCGGTCCGTTCGAGCGGACCGTTCGTGGTTGCTCCGGGATACGTCGCCCGCCCCGGAAGCGGATCTGAAAGGGGCTCTAGGTGTTGCGTCGCAGGCAGACTTCGATGAAGCTGCCCAGCTCGTTGGCGAACTCGATGTAACCGTCATCGACCGCATTGAGCGCGATCCGCTCCCACGGCTCCTGCCGATCGATCGCCCGCGCGGTTGCGCTTTCTTCCGGCAGCATGCGCCGGAACTGACCGATCACCTGCTCCAAGCTTGCCATCTGCGCCACCATCATCCCTTTCCTTTCGAATCCCATTGATCACTGCCGGCCTCTATCGCAAGTCGCGTGCCGCGGCAATTGCGGCCGGCCATCCACGTTACGGCTGCGCCCGGCGTGAACTGAATCACGCTCGTGCTATTTGCAGCCGTAAATCGTGCCGCGAGACCATGTCGGGATCGGGTCAACCTCGTGTCGAAGCGGCGACAGATCGGGGCGCGTTTCGGCACTGCGGAGGGGTCGAGCCGGACGCGTATTTGCGCCACCTGACCCTTCGGGCTAGCATACGTTCGCAGTCGGGCCTTGGCCCAAGCACAACAATTCAATTCGGCCGCGCCACCGGCCGCCGTTGGGCGGCCGAGCACGAATGGGCCACCCCTGGCAGTCGAGCACCGAAGCAGCCGCAGGAGGATGCATGGCAATTTCCCTCTCCCTCAATGTCAACGGCAAGCCCGGGACGACCGAGGCCGAGCCGCGCATGCTGCTCGTGCAGCTGCTGCGCGAGCAGCTGCATCTCACCGGCACCCATGTCGGCTGCGATACCGGGCAATGCGGCGCCTGCACCGTGCA
>JBOIEI010000566.1:0-9711 GCA_050741055.1 Burkholderiales bacterium
CCCATTAGGCGTTTAAAAAACGAAGCGTTTAAAAAGCGCTCCCATTAAGCGTTTGCCCATTCCAACCTCAGAGCAGGCGATGACATGAATCCACACATCAGATTTGGCACCAGAACGTTTTTTCGTACGGTAGCGACGCTAGGCTTCGCGGTGCTGATCGCGGTAGCTACGGCGGCAGGAACAGCGGTGGCCGCGGCGGTGGACTTTTCCGGCGAGAAGATCACGGTGATCGTTCCCTTCAGTGAAGGCGGCGGCACGGATGGCTACAGCCGCCTCATGGCGCCGTACTTCGAGAAGTATCTTCCCGGCCATCCGACGATCCAGGTCGTCAATCGGCCCGGCGGCGGCGGTCTGACCGGCGTCAACTACTACGACGCGACGGCCAAACCGGACGGTATCACGGTGCTCGCGCTTTCGACTTCGGCGCTGATGAACTACGCGCTGGGCGACAAGCGCGCTCGCTTCGAGATGAAGGACTTCGTGCCGATCATCCTTTCTCCGCGCAGCAGCGTGCTGTACGTACGCGGCAGTCTCGGCATCCAGGACGAACCGACACTGAAGGCGAAGCTCGAGAAGCTGCGCAAGATGGGCCCTGACCAGCTCGTCTACAGCGGCAAGACGCCGACGTCGAGCGGTCTCACGTACAACATCGCGCTGGATCTGCTCGGGATCGACGTGAAGATGGTGTTCGGCCTGGGCGGCAATGGCCCGATGGCGCTCGGATTCGAGCGCGGCGAGTTCACCGTCAATTCCGACAACGTGCTGGCATATACCAACCAGCGTCAACACATGATCAAGAGCGGGTTGGCGGTTCCGCTCTTTACCTTTGGCGTCATGAACGAGGACGGCTCGATCAGCCGCGATCCGATCCTGTCCGACGTGCCTACGGTCAACGAGCTTTACAAGGCATACTACGGCAAGGAGCCCTCGGGCGATGCCTACAATGCCTACAAGGCCCTCATGTCCATAAGCGTGCCGATGTCGAAGTCGTGGAACCTCAAGGCCGATACGCCGCCCGAGATCGTGGCTGCATGGCGTGAGGCGGCGAAAAAGGTATACGCCGAAGTCAGCAAGAGTCCCGCCGGCCAGAAAGTTTTCGGTCCGTACAAGAATCTCTTCGGCGATGCCGCGACCACCATCTTCCGGGAAAACACCACGCTCGACCCCGAAGCCGCCAAGTGGCTCACGGCGTACGTGAAAGACCAATTCGACGTCACCATCGCGGCGAAGACCGACTGAGCCTCCTGGGAGAAAGTACGCGCAAGCGAGGAAAAAGGATTCGGCTTGGGGCTCAGGCTCGATCTTCAACTGCCGCCTGTGTCATTGCGGCAAACCGAAGCCATCGAGCCTGAGCTCGTGCACCTCACTTTCTGCATTCTTCTTTCCCGCCACGCCTTGCCGCGTGGCATATGCAGCGCACTGCAACGCCATTCTCCGCGCGAAACGGAACCGGTTTGCAACAGCTGATTCTGCATTGCTCAATGCAGAATCAGCATGACGTACGGACTCGCCTCCGATCGGAAAAGCGACGGAGTGGAAATTGCTCACGTGAATTTACGGATGCCCGAGCCGAACGCGTTGTCCTATTCTGCTGACATGCAACTCGCGCGACTCGCAGGCAATGTCGGCTTTGCCAACGAGCATTCACCGAGCATGGAATTCGATTGCTGGCGAGTGCCGTATGGACCGCACCGCGATCGGGTATGGGACGCGAACTCCGATACCCAATTACGAGTCATCAGTGTTTTCGTCATCAGCCTTTTTCAGCATCCGTCTTTCACACGCAAAGCATTCGTCACATACAAGCTATGCGTTGGCCATTCAATCAAGGAGACTCGGATATGAATCCATGCATCAGACTCGGCACCGGAACGCTGCTGCGCAAGGCTGCCACAGTCGCTTGCTCGGCGTTGGCTGCAACTGCGCTGATGACCATGACATGCGCAGCGACGGCGGCGGAGGTCGATTTTTCCGGCAAGCGGATCACCATCATCGTTCCCTTCAGTGAAGGCGGCGGCACCGACGGCTACAGCCGTCTCATGGCGCCGTACTTCGAGAAATACCTGCCCGGCAATCCCACCATCCTGGTCGTCAATCGGCCGGGCGGCGGCGGTCTTACCGGCGTCAATTACTATGACGCGACGGCCAAGCCGGACGGCCTCACGGTGCTGGCGCTTTCGACCTCGGCCCTTTCGAACTACATGCTGGGCGACGAGCGCGCGCGCTTCGAGATGAAGGACTTCGTGCCGATCATCCTTTCGCCGCGCGGCATAACACAGTACTACCGCGGCAGTCTCGGCATCCAGGACCTGCCCTTGAAAGCGAAGATCGACAAGCTGCAGGAGCTGGGGAAAGCCGGCAAGCTCATATTCGGCGGCAAGACCCCGACCTCCGGCGGCCTCGCGTTGAACACCGCGTTGAGCCTGCTCGGCATCGAAGTGAAGGCCGTGTTCGGCCTGGGCGGCAATGGCCCGATGGCGCTGGGCTTCGAGCGCGGCGAGTTCAACATGAACTACGACAACACGCTGTCATTTCTCAACAACCGGAAGTCCATGATCGAGAGCGGCATGGCGGTGCCGCTCTATACCTTCGGCGTCGTGAACGAAGACGGCACCATCGGTCGCGATCCGGCTCTGCCCGACGTACCCACGTTCAACGAGGTTTACGAGGCCTACTACGGCAAGAAGCCCTCGGGCGAAGGTTACCAGGGGTGGAAGTCGCTCATGGGCGTGAGCGTGCCGCTGTCGAAGTCCTGGAACCTCAAGGCCGAAACGCCGCCCGAGGTCCTCAAAGTCTGGCGCGATGCCGCGCGCAAGGTATATGCCGAGGTCAGCAAGAGTACCGCCGGCCAGAAGGTCTTCGGTCCGTACAAGAACCTCATCGGGGATTCCGCGGTCGCCATCATGCGCGAGAACACCACGCTCGAACCCGAATCCGCCAAGTGGCTCGCGGCGTACGTGAAAGACCGCTACGACGTCAGCATCGTGGCGAGAACATCCGACTGACGCTGCACTAGAAAAAAAGCGTACGCCAAGCCGAGCCCGGCACAGCATGCCGGGCTCGCACGCGTCGAGTCTTTCTGCCTCCATCCTGTCCGCCCGCGCGTGTCCGGCAGTCGTCGCGCTCTCCTTTTCGCCCGCGAGTCAGCGAGCGGCGCGCGCCTCGTGCCCCGCTTCACGGCGCATGAAACTCGGGAAAACCCATGATCGATATCATCCTGGCAGCCCTCGTTCAGATGCTCACGCTGGAGCACTTTCTTTTTCTGGCTGTCGGAACGTTCCTTGGCCTGATGATCGGCCTGCTGCCCGGCCTGGGCGGAACGGCGATGATGGCGCTGCTGCTGCCGTTCGTGTTCGGCAAGGATCCGGGACCGGTGCTGGCAATGATGATCGGCCTGTTGGCCGTCAATAACACCGCCGACACCTTTCCGGCGGTGCTCATGGGCATTCCCGGCAGTTCCTCCTCGCAAGCGACCATCCTAGACGGCTTCCCCATGGCCAAACGCGGTGAGGCGGCGCGCGCGCTGGGCGCCGCATTTTCCGCCTCGCTCATTGGCGGGCTGTTCGGCGCCCTGGTCCTGACGCTCGCGGTCCAGTTCGCGCGCCCGATCATCCTTGGCATCGGTTTCGGCGAGATGCTGATGCTGATCATCCTCGCACTCACGATGATCGGCATGATGACCGGGGCCAGCCCGCTCAAGGGGCTCGCCACCTGCGCTTTCGGTCTGCTGCTGGGCTCGGTTGGCACCTCGCGCGCCACCGGCGAGTACCGCTTCGATTTCGATACCATTTACCTGAGCGACGGCATTTCGGTGGTCATCGTCGGGCTTGCCATGTTTGCGATCCCGGAGATCGTGGAGATCCTGCGCACGCGGGTGCGCATCTCCTCGACCCAGAGGCTCGGCGCCGGCACCTTGCGCGGATTCGTCGAGACGCTCAAGCATTTCGGGCTGGTATTGCGCTGCTCGTCCATCGGCACGGCGCTGGGGGCGCTGCCCGGCATGGGCGGCCCGATCATCACCTGGATCGCCTACGGGCACATGGTGCAGACCACCAAGGATCGCGACAACCTCGGCAAGGGCGACATCCGGGGCGTGATCGCGCCCGAGTCGGCCAACAATTCGGACAACGGCGGCCAGCTGATCCCGACGCTCATGTTCGGCATCCCCGGCTCCGCAAGCATGGCGTTGTTCCTCGGCGCGCTCATCCTGATGGGCATCGAGCCCGGCGTGGGCATGATGACCCGTCACCTCGATATCACCTTCGTCATCGTCTGGTCGCTGGCGCTCGCCAACGTCCTCGGCGCGGGCATTTGCCTCACCCTTGCCAAGCCGATCGCGCGCCTCACCCTGGTGCCGTTCGCGCTGCTCGCGCCCTTCATGATCGGGGTCATCTATTTCGCGGCTTACCAGGTCACGCGGGTTTGGCCCGACCTGATCACGCTGTTCGTGCTCGGCGTGGTGGGGGTGTACATGAAGCGCTTCGGCTGGTCGCCGCCGGCGCTGCTGATCGGCTTCGTGTTGTCGCCGCGGCTCGAAGTGGTGCTCTACCAATCGATCCAGGTCTACGGCTACAGCTTCCTGGAGCGCACCGGCGTGCAGATCATTCTGGCGCTGATCGTTCTGTCCATCTTCGTGGCGGTGCGCGTGCGGCCGCAGCGTCGGCCGCTGACCCCGGACGGGCCGCACGCGGCCGTCGGACTGGGACCGCAGCTGTGCTTTCTTACCGTGGTCACGGCTTGCGCCGTATACGTCGCCTACCAGTCGTTCAGGTTCACGTTCCTGGGCGGGGTCTTCCCCCTATCGGTCGCGCTGATCGCGCTTGTTCTGTTGGCGACGATGTTCCTCATCTTCCTGCGCAACAAAGGAAAGAAGCCCTCCTACCTGTTCTACGACAGCGAGCACGGTTTGCACGGCGAGGACAAACCGGTGTACAGCGACTGGCACTACCAGGCGTGGATGCTGGGCATGATCGGCGCCATCGCATTGCTCGGTTTCGTGCTCGGCATCTTCGCGTTCATCGTCACGTTCCTGATCGTGAAGGGGAGCGCGAAGTGGTACAAGGGTGCGCTGGCCGCATCGGGCATGATCGTTCTGTTCGCCTTCTTGAGCTATATGCTCGGGCTCGAATACCCCGCGGGCATCCTGCAGGCGCTGCTGCCGATGCCGTGGCCTTTCGACTGATCGCCCACCTGGTTCTGGACTTGCGCGTGCCGGTGTAGACTCCCGGCTGTTCAGTGCACGCGCAATTCAGGAGGAGGTACGGTGTCGATCAAGCAGTTGGCTGCGGCAGTGATCTTGTTCTCGGCAGCAATCGACGGCTACGCGCAAGCGTTCCCATCGAAGGGCGTTCGGCTCATCCTGCCTTTCCCGACCGGCTCGGGCTTCGTTATCGGCCAGGTTCTCTCCGACGGCTTGCGCGATACGTTCAAGCAAGGCATCACCGCCGAGCCCCGCCCGGGCGCCGGCGGCAGCATCGCGCTCGACCTGGTGGCGAAAGCGCCGCCCGATGGCCACACGCTGCTGGTCGCATCGCCGATCCTGACCATCGCTCCGATCGTGCGCCCGAGCCTGAAGCTCGATGCGCTGCGCGACTTCGCGCCCATCACCCTGATCGGCAACATCGCCAACCTCATGGTCGTTCACCCCGTTGTGCCGGCCAGGAACATCCGCGACTTCGTCAAGGAAGCGCGCGCGCATGCGGGCAAGCTCACCTACGGCTCGTCGGGGCAGGGATCGACCAACCACCTGGTCACGGAGCTCTTCTGCATCCTGGCGAAAGTGAAGTTGACGCAGGTGCCGTACAAGTCGGCGACCTTCGCCGTGCTCGACCTCGTGCGCGGCGACGTGGACGTGGTCATCGGGGCGAAAACGAGCGTCGCCCAGTTCATTCCGACCAACAAGCTGCGCGTCATCGCCACCCTGGGCACCAAGCGCGAGCCCGATCTGCCCAACGTCCCCACAGCCATCGAGCAGGGCATGCCGGAGCTCGTGGCCGTCAATTACTACGGCATTCTCGCCCCCGGCGGTACGCCGCCGCAGATCGTCGATACGCTATACCGCGAGATCACCCGCGTATCGAAATCGGAGGCTGCGCGCCGCGCCTATGCCAAGGCCGAGCTCGATCTCGTACTCAATACGCCCGCGCAATTCACCGAGTTCATCAAGCAGGACAGCGCGAAGTGGCGGCGGGTCGTGCGTGAAGCGAACGTGAAGCTCGAGTGACGGTGCGCGGGGGAGAGGGGCGTATCGATCATTCTGCGGATGTTCGATCGGAATGCAGGAGAAGTGAAATGGTTGCGGTCATGGAAGGCGATCTAGCGACGCGCATGAAAGCATGCATCGGGCGTCATGCCGACAAGGTGCACGACTGGGACGCGTTTCCCGCAAGCCGCGGGTTTCCCGAGCTGGCGCGCTCGCAGATCCGTTACATCGGCGCGGGCGGCTCGCCGAAGATCGACGACCCCTCCACACTCAGGCCCGATCACTTTACGCTGAGCATGGTGCACCAGCCGGTCGGCCAATACGGCGCATCGCACGCGCACGAGGTCGAAGAAGCGTTTCTCGTCATCGAGGGCGTGCTCACTGTCGGCTGGGAATGGGACGGCGAAGTCATCCTCGCGCGGCTCGGTCCCAAAGACATGGTGCTGCAGGCAAGCAACATCGCACACGGCTTCAGGAACGACGGCGTGGAGCCCGTGCTGGTCTCCATCATGCTGGGCAAGGCGCGCCCGAACCCGCCGCAATACGTCTGTCACCCGAAGACGCATAGTCCCGAAATCGCCAGGGCCTTCGGTGCACAGCCGGGCAAGACGCATCTGCTGTCCTGGGAAAGCAGCGACCCGCGGCACCGCCTGCTCGCGCAGCACATCGTGCGCTACAGCCAGCAGAAGCCGCAGTGGCACGAAGCGGGGTTCGGCAAGCTCACGTATGTCGGCGAAGGCGGCGCGCCGGCCGGCAGCTATCGCAAGGATCTTGTCTTCCTGCCGCGCGGCGCCGGCGTTCGTGACTATGAACGTCCGGTCGAAGAAGCCTATCTGGTGCTCGAAGGCTGCATCACTGCAGGCTGGGAGGAAAACGGCACCGTCGTCGAACAACGGCTCGGACCGAAGGACCTCATCCTGAATCCGCCAGGCCAGGCGCATTGGTTCAGGAACGACGGCTTCGGCGACGCGCAGTTCATGATGATCGTCGGCGAGCCGAAGCCAGAGAACGTGCGCTTCCGGGCGGCCTGATGGCGCGCGCCGAGGCGCCGGAGGCACGAACCGCGACGAGCGGCAGCGCACAGTTCACCTACCTCGAACGCGGGAGCGGCACGCCGCTCGTGCTGCTGCACGGCGTCGGTTCCGGGGCGCGATCTTGGAAGCACCAGCTGCAGGATTTTTCCGGAGATTTTCGCGTCATCGCCTGGGACGCACCGGGCTACGGCGGCTCGAGCGCCCTCTCGGCGAGCGTCCCGGACGCCGAAGATTACGCCGCGGCGCTCGCTGCCTTGCTCGAGGTGCTCGAGGTCCGGCGCATGCATCTCGTCGGCCATTCGCTCGGCTGCATCATCGCCGCACGCTACGCGAGGCGCCATGCCGAACGCATTGCAAGCCTCACGCTCGCAGCTGTCGCGACCGGCCATGCTGCGCTCCCGCCCGAGGAGCGCGCTCGCCTACGAGACGGCCGGCTCGATGACTTGGCAGCCCTCGGTCCGCGCGGCATGGCCGAGAAGCGCGGGCCGCGGCTGCTTTCGCCGAATGCGGACGAAGCGACCCAACGAGCAGTGATCGAAACGATGGCCGCAGTGCGGCCGGACGGTTATCGCCAGGCGGTTTGGCTGCTTTCGAATGCCGATACGCGCGCCGACGTGCGCGCATTGCCGGCGACGATGCATGTGCAGTTCGTGTATGGCGACGCGGATGTCATCACGACACCCGAACAAAACCGCACGGTCGCCGCCGAACGCCCGGGCGCGCCCGTACACATGCTGCGCGGCGCGGGCCACGCGCTCTATCTGGAGCAGACGGAGGCGTTCAACGAGGTGCTGCTTCGCCACATCGCCTCGTGAAACGGGGGATCCGATATACCCGGGCCGCCGTATCGTGAAACAAGGCGGCGCGCTCGCTGGCCGAATAGTGCCTCGACAGCCGCTTGAAGGCGTTGAATACGACGGTATAGCCGTACGACACCTTGTCCACCGGGAAATTGCTTTCGAACATGCAGCGGTTCGGCCCGAACTTCTCGATGCAGTAGTGCATCAACGGCGCCAGTGTTTGCGCCAATTCTTCCGAGCCGATGGGCTTCGCGCGCGTGGACCAGTCGAAGCCAAAGCGCTTCTGCCCCACACCGCCGAGCTTGAGCACGATGTTGGGGCATGCCGCCACGGTCGCGATGCCGTGCCGCCAATCGGCCAGCACTTCGTTGTCGCGGTTGGCGTAAGGCCCCACGCGCACCAGCCCGCCGATGTGGTTCAACACGAGGGTGAGCTCGGGCACGGCGCGGGCCAGTGCGGCGAACTCATCCAGTTGCTTGTGGTAGAGCGAGTTGTCCAGCGACAGACCCATCTTTGCCAGCACTCGCGCACCTGCGCGGTATTGCGAAGTGGTCATCACGCCCTGAATGTCGCGTTGCGCGAGCTCCGGGCTTGCATCCCACCCGGCGGCGTGGCGTATGCCGCGAAAGCGCGGGCTCGCCGCCTGCATCGCCTCCAGCACTGGTGCGACCCGATCACCCAGCTTCAGATCCGCATGCCCGACGATGGCAGCGGCGATCTTAGTGGGGCCGTGCCTGCCGGTGGCGGCCTCGTCGGCCAGACGGTCGACGTGAACAACCTCCCCCACCGGGCGCATCTCCTGCGGCCCATCGGCGCGATAGAACGCCCTGACCTCGATAAACACGGTCGAGCGAACGTCGTGTCCACTGTCTCGGATATCCGACGCGAAGTCGGGCAAGAGGTAGCGTTGATAGGCAGGCGGCTCGTGCCGGTGCGCCCAGATGTGGTGATGCGGTTCGCAGATCGGAAGCTCGGGCTCGAGCGCGGATTCAGGGGTGAGCTGCAGCCAGGCCGGCTCGCCGATCGTCACGGTTGGCATGATGGTTTCCGAAGAAAGTTCCGTGCATGCAGCAAGCTGTCCGCGGTCAGCCGTTAGCCGTTAACGCTCGATCTTGATGCCGACCGTCTTGATGAGCTTCTCCCACTTGGCGATATCGTCGCGAATGAAGCGGGTGAATTCGTCCATGCCCATGGTTTTCGGGTCCGCACCGACCTCCATGAGCTTGTCGCGCACGGCTGGTGTCTTGACCGCGGCCACGATCGCATCGTGCAGCTTCGTGACGATTGCAGGCGGCGTCTTGGCCGTCACCAGCAATCCGTAATAGTTCGTCATCTCGACGCCGGGATAGCCTGCTTCCTTGGTGGTCGGCACATCGGGAAAGTACTGCGAGCGCTCCTTCGCCGCCACTGCGAGGGCGCGCACCTTGCCCGATTTCACGTAAGGTGAGATGACCGGCAGGTCGACGAACATGCCATTGATCTGTCCGCCAAGCAGATCGGCTACCGCGGGTGCGGCGCCCTTGTAAGGCACATGCGTGATCTTGATGTGCGCCTCGTGCAGCAGCATCTCGAGCAACAGATGCAAGGTGCCGCCGGTCCCGGCCGAGCCGAACGTGATCGAAGCGGGCTTGGCTTTCGCCAGGGCGACCAGATCCTGCAGAGACTTCACGGGCAT
>JBOIEI010000567.1:0-7324 GCA_050741055.1 Burkholderiales bacterium
AGTCGGGGCGGCTCATCTTCGTCAGCCCCAAGAAGACGCGCTATCTGTTCGCGACCGACCGCGCCGGCAAGGAAATCATCCAGTGCAGCCGCGCCGAGATCGGCCGTCGCTTTATGGTCGGCCAGGCGGTCAAGATGGACGAGCCACCGGAGGACTCGCTGTTCGACCGCATCATGAACGGCCTGCTCGGCAAGCTGCGGCTGTCGGGGCGCCCGGCGCTGTTCGCAAACTAGACGGCTCGACACCCGCGGCGTCACGCTCGCGGCATCGGCTCGCCTTTCCACGTTTTCCCCAAGCGCCCGAGCCGGTGTAGCATGTCGTATTCCGCCACAGGAGGACGGCATGACGCTTCGTTTTCGCAGCCTCACGCCCTGCATCGGCGCCGAAGTCGAAGGGATCGATCTGCGCACGCAACTCACGGCGCAACAGGCCGAGGCGATCCACGAGGGCATGGACCGCCATGCGGTGCTGGTATTTCGCGATCAGGCGCTCACCGACGAGCAGCATCTCGCCTTTACCCGCTCGCTCGGCGACATGGAGGATGCGCGCGGCTCGAGCCTGCGCAACGCGGCCGATTTCCGCCTGCCGACCACGTTCGCCGACGTGTCGAACCTGGACGGCAATCATCAACCGTTCGGCGCAAATGACCGACGGCGCCTGTTCGCCATCGGCAACCGGCTATGGCATTCGGATTCGTCGTTCAAGACGATTCCCGCCAAATACTCGCTGCTGCGCGCGCTGAGCATTCCGTCCAAGGGCGGCAACACCGAGTTCGCGCACATGGGAGCGGCCTACGAAGCGCTCGACGACGAGACCAAGGTGCTGATCGAAGACCTGGTGTGCGAGCATTCGCAACTCTACTCGCGCGAATCGATCGGCTTCATGGAGTTCACGCCGGAGGAGCGCGAACGCTTCAAGCCGGTGCGGCAGCGCCTGGTGCGCACGCTGCCCCGCACCGGCCGCAAATCGATCTATCTCTCCTCGCATGCCGGCAAGATCGTCGGCTGGCAGCTGCCCGAAGCGCGCTTGCTGCTGCGCGACCTCAGCGAGCACGCCACCCAGCGCGAATTCGTCTACTCGCACTCATGGCAGGTGAACGACCTGGTGATGTGGGACAACCGCCAGACGATGCACCGCGCCCGGCCCTTTCCCGCCGATGAACCGCGCGACATGCGCCGCACGACGCTCAAGGCCGAGGCGCCCACCGTGGTGGAACCGGCGCTCGCCTGAGCAGTGGCGCACGCCGGATCGCATTGAAGGCTACTCGTCCCAAGCGAACACGCGCATGAGCCAGGTCGCGCCGGTCGACGTTCGCCACGACGGCGGCATCGCGACGCTCACGCTCAACGGCGACAAGTCGGTCAACGTGATGGGGAGCGCCCTGGTGCGCGCCTTGGTGCGTGCGCTGGAAGCATTGCGACAGGACGCGGGCCTGCGCCTGGTGGTGCTTTCCGGCCCGCACGGCGGCTCCTTCCAGGGCGGCGTCGACATCGCGGAGATGGCGCGCTTCGATGCCGATAGCGCGCGCGAGTTCATCACCTTGCTGCACCAGGCCTGTCATGGCTTGCGCACGTTGCCGGTGCCGTGCATCGCTCGCATCGAAGGCTACTGCCTCGGCGGCGGGATGGAGCTGGCTGCAGCCTGCGATCTGCGCATCGGCGCCGAAGACAGCCGCTACGGCATGCCCGAAGTGCAGGTCGGATTGCCATCGGTGATCGAAGCGCGCCTGCTGCCGACGCTCATCGGCTGGGGCAAGACGCGCGAGCTGCTCTATCGCGGCCATCTCGTCGACGCGCAGGAAGCGTACCGCATCAGCTTCCTGCAAGGCCTCGCACCGGCAAACGAGCTCGACGCGATGCTGCAGCTCTGGGCCGAGGACATCCTGCGCGCCGAGCCGGCGGCGATCCGCGCCCAGAAGCGACTGATCGAGAGCTGGCTCGAAACGGCGCCGGCCGTCGGCATCCAGGCGAGCATCGATGCCTTCAGCGCAACATTCCACGCGCCCGCTGCGAACGAACGGCTGGCCGCGTTTCTTGGGCGGCGGCGCAAGCCGGATGCGACCGATTCGGATGCCGAGCCTGGGAGGGCTTAACTTCCTATGACTGAGCCGGCCGATGCGCCCGCAGAAACGAGCGCACCTGGCGCACCGCGATGGGGATCAGCTCCTTGGGCTCCTTCCACGGGTAGTGAGCCAGCTCCGATTTCGGTGCGAGCATCGCCGTTTCCCAGGCCACGTCGTACGGGTGTCCCGGACTGTCGTCCAGCAGGATCAGCATCGGCGTCTGGCAGCTGCGCACGAAATCGCGGTCCACGGTGAAGAGGAAATCGGGATTGGGAAACATCCGGATCAGGAAATTCTCGATCATGTCCGGCGTGACCGCCGGGTTGCGCTTCATGAGCTCGGGAGCCCAGCTCTTCAAGCTGAGGTCGCGCATGTAGGTCGGGTGAGCCTTGTTCCAGCCGACGGGCTGCGCCGGCACGGCGGCGACTACGCGCTCCGGCGCGCGCTTGACGAGGTTCCAGATGTATGGCGCGCCGATGCAGTAGCCCAGCGCCAGGAAGCGCTTGACGCCGAGGTGGTCCATCAGGCCGAGAAGGTCGTCGGTGTAAGAGTCCCACGGCCGGTCGACCTCGAGCGGACCGGTCGATTGCCCGCCGTGCGCGTTACGCAGGTCCGTCACGATGCAGCGGTATTCGTCCTTGAACGCCTCCATGGCATCGAATGGCGCGCGCTTCCTGGCCCACTCGATGGTCGAGTTCAGCCCTCCGCCGGAAATGATCAGCAGCGGGAAGCCCTTCCCGGTTTCCTCGTAGGCAATGCGAACGTCGCCTTTCTGGTAGAACGCCATGGCAGCTCCTCCTTTTCGGGCCTGCTGTGCAAACGCACCTGGCGCAGCCGCCATCGCTGCTGCGGCGGCGCCCGTAGTCAACAGGGTGCGTCTTGTCGAGTCCACGATGTCGCTCCCTTCCTGAAGATCTCAGGGCCGCCTACGGCACGAGCGGGGGGCGTGGTGCGACAGTCGTCGCATCACTTTTATTCCACTTTCTTCGCCTTCTGCGAGCTGCGCGACGAAGGCAGGCCAAGCCCGCGCCGCGCCACCTGGTCCCGCATCACCTGCACGCTGCCGTGGTTGATACCGGACTGGAACGATCCCATCACGTTGTGCGCGAACAGGCCGCTGCGAATCGCATGCGGAGAGCCGTTCAATAGCTGGGCATAGGGCCCGAGCATCTGCGTGATCGCCTCGGTGGTTCGCACGCCGTGCTCCGGCGCCCACACCTTCTCGGCGGATCCCTCGTAGGTGAACTTTCCGCCATGCTCAACGATGGACATGCTGCGCATCGTCATCAGCCGGCAGACGTTCGCCTCGATCCACATCTCGGCGATCTTGTCGCGTATGGCCGGATCCTTGCCGGCGTCGAAGCCGTCGAACGTGTTGCTCTTGACCCAGTTGACGATGTCCTCGTCGCGACGCACTGAGATCAGGTAGCGGGAAGCGCCGACGCGATCGAGGTTCAAGCCCATCGAGCCCACGCGCCAGCCCTTGTTCTCTTCGCCGAGCAGGCAGGACTTGTGTACGCGTACATCGTCGAAGAAGGTTTCGTTGGTGCGCCCATGTCCGTAGGTCGTGCCCGGCGGCGCCTTGGGGTTGTTCTGGATGGTCCACAGCGGGCGCACGGTGATGCCGGGCGTATCCATCGGGAAGAGGAAGATTGAAATGCCCTCGTGCTTGGGCGCATTGCGATCGGTGCGCGCCATGAGGTAGATGTGCGTCGACGCGTGCGCGGTCGAGGTGTACATCTTCTGTCCGTTGATCACATAGTAGTCGCCGTCGCGCACCGCGCTGCAGCGAAGGCTTGCCAGATCGGCCCCGCCCGACGGCTCGGTGAAACCGAGCGCAAAGGAAAATTCCCTGCTGATCAGCTTCGGAACGAAATGGCGCTTTTGTTCCTCCGTGCCCGCCGCCATGATTGCCGGCGCGCCGCTGCCGCCCAGGCCGACGGGAATTCCGACCCGGGTGAATTCCTCCTCGACGATGTATTGGGTGATGCGATCGCCACCCTGTCCGCCGTACTCCTTGGGATAGGTAATGCCCAGCCAGCCCCTGGCGTGAATTTTCTTGAACAACGCCTTCACGTGCGGTCCGCCGCCCTGGGGATGATCCTGGCGCTCGATCTCTTCGACGAGGTCGTCGGTGACGTTCTCCTTGATAAATTGACGAACGTCGCGCCGCAGCGCCTCCTGTTCCGGTGTGTACGCAAAATCCACTGATGCTCTCCTTCCCGGCCTGCCCGATAGTCGGGTTCAAATCGATAAACAGGTTACTCCATAAGAGTCGGCTCCTCAAACTACTCAAAGGCAACGGGAATGTTGCACGGTCAGGGGTGCCCCATCCGGTGGTCGCTATCGACACAACCGTGCACCGCTGCGGCTGACCGGATGAAAGCGCACGCGCGGCCGCTCATGGACGAGATCACTGCGGCCGGCCTCGATATCGACCAGGGCATGGTGCTGAAGCTGCGCGGTCAGATGTACTACGGCGCCGACGCGATCCACGTGCTTCCATGGATCAACGCTTGATTCCCGCCTCGCGTATCACCTTCGTCCACTTGGCCACTTCGGCCGCATAGAGCTTCTTGATCTCGTCGAGACCGCCTTCGGCGGGGTCGATGCCCGCGCGCTTGAAACGCTGGCGCACGTCGGGATCGGCCAGTGCTTTGCGGGCTTCGGTGCTCAGCCTGACGATGATCGGGTCCGGCGTCTTGCTCGGCGCAAACAGACCGTACCATGACGGCGCCGCGAAACCTTTGACGCCAGCCTCCTCCATGCTGGGCACGTCGGGCAACGAAAAATGACGCTTGGTACCCGAGACGGCCAGCGGCCGCAGCTTGCCTTGCTGGACATAGGGGAGCGACGAGCCAAGTCCGCCGAAGTTGATCTGCGTTTGGCCCGACATCGTTGCTATCGCCGCCGGTGCGCCGCCTTTATAGGGCACGTGGACGATCTTCATACCGGTCAGGCTGATCAGGTACTCCATCGCGAGGTGGATGAAGCTTCCGTTGCCGGCCGAGGCGTAGTTCATTTCGCCCGGTCTCTTCTTGGCGAGCGCGATCAAGTCCTTCACCGAACGCACCGGCATCGACGGATGAACCGTCAGCACCAGATTGCTATTTCCGAGGACGGACACCGGCTTGAGGTCTTTGAGGATGTCGAACGACAGATCGGGAAACAGGGTGGGCATCGCGATCGTCGCGTTTGCCTGAAGCAGGGTGTAGCCGTCCGGGGCACTCTTGGCGACGATCTCGGTAGCGAGCATGGAGCCTGCGCCCGGGCGATTGTCGACCACGATCTGCTGCCCGAAGGCCGAAGACATCTTGTCTGCGGCGAAGCGCGCTGCAAGGTCCGTCCCGCCACCCGGGGAATAACCGACCACGATACGTATCGGGCGCTCGGGATAGCCTTGTGCGCCGCTGAGTCCGGGCGAGGCCGTCAAAACGACGAGCGCGGTCAAGGTCGCGCATTTCCAGCTTTGCGAATGGCGCATGAACGATCCTCTTGTTGTGTGCAAAAAAGGGTGCTTGCAGCAAGGCTACGGGGCAACGCCCGCGCATGCAACCTCGAACGATGCGTCAAAGGGGCGCCTGAGGAAATCCCGTCCCACCCTTACGCGCCGGCGCGTGTACCTGCCCTTCGCGACGATACCCATCGCTGGTCTTTCCATTGGCGACCTGATCGGCTGCGTCGGGGGGTCATTCAGCCCAACTCGGAAATTCGCGGTGCGACCTCTTCGGCGAGCAGCCGCAGGCTCTCGTGATCCCAGGCGGGATTGTCTGAATCGGCAGTCACGCTGAGCAAGGTGCCGAAGCCTCCGACCGTTTCGTACAGCATGCGGATCTTGTCAGCGCACTGTTCCGGGTCTCCCACGATCCACAGGTTCTCCATCAGATAGTCGACGTCGATGTCGTCATCAGCCATCGACGGGTCGAGTTTCATGATTTGCATCTGAATGGTGCCGGCGCGGCTCGGCCGTTGGTGCACATCGTAATTGCGGCCAAGCACGGCGCGCGCGCGTTCACGGGCAATTGCGGGTGTCGGCCCGACAAAAATGTCGCGGGCAACTCTCCAGTCGCTGCGATTCGGCGTCAGGCCGGTGCTGTTCGCGCCATCAACCACGGTCTCCCAGTGACCGGGCAGAAACGCGCTCGACAACAACGCACTCGACATCGGCGACCAGCCGCGCGCACCGGCGACTTTCAGCGAACCGGATCGCGGCGTGCTCGCGGCCACTGCAATCGGCGGATGCGGCAACTGCATCGGCTTCATGTGCAGCCCGCGTTCGGTCACGGGATTGAATTTCGGCGCCTCGATGCGGAAAAACTCGCCCCGATGCGAAAACGAGCTGTCGCTTTGCCACATTCCGAGCACCACGTCGAGCGCTTCGGTGGCGCGGCCGCGCGCCTCAGCCGGGTCAAGTCCCATCAACACCATGTCGGTCGGAATCCCGCCAAGCCCGATCCCCCAGTTGAAGCGCCCGCGCGCCAGGTGATCGAGCATCGCCACCCGATGTGCGAGATAAACCGGTTCGTGCATGGCGAGCAAGGTCACCCCGGTGCCGAAACGGATCCGTTCGGTCAATGCCAGCGCTTTCGCAATCAACAGATCGGGCGACGGCGCATTCTCCCATTTCTCGGTAAAGTGTTCACCGAGCCAGGCTTCGTCGAACCCCAACTTGTCGGCCAACACCAACTGATCGATATCGCGGTCGTAGCAATCGGCAATCGCGCGATAGGACGGATGCAAGGGCATCATGAAGAGACCAAGGCGCATGGGCGAAAGTCCTTACCGCGTACCGGGTTGATAACCCACGGCCTTGAGTCGATACGCTTCTCCCAGCGGGCGGCCATTGGGCACGGTCAGCCACAGTCTCAAGAGCGAGCGCTTCGACGAGGGTGAATCCTTGAACGTCGTTCGGGCGTGCAGGGCGGTGTAGTTATTGACCAGCAGGATCTCACCGGGCTCGAGAATGAAGCGCAGCTGGATGTCGTCGCCCTGGAAAAGGGTTTCGACCAGCTTCGTCGCCTCGTCGAATTCCGGCCGCATATCGTTGCGGAAGCGATTGGCGCGTTCGTAGAAGCCACGGTTGAAGAGGCAGCTCAGATGGCCGTCGACATAGCTGAAGACGGGTATTCTGAGCTCCTCGTGCGGATTGACCCTCAGTGTGGCCTCCTCGCTGGTCATGTAGTAGCAGTCATACAACACGTCGAGAAGCTCCGGCCGGCTGGCGAGGATGGCGTTGTGGATGGCCGCCGAGCTGGCCAACAG
>JBOIEI010000568.1:0-10418 GCA_050741055.1 Burkholderiales bacterium
GCGAACATGCCCGCCACGGTCGCGACATACGGCAGCGCGCGATCGAGCAGCGGCAACGGCCCCTCGACGTCGAGTGCCTCGGCGAAGAACATCTCCTTGGAGAGAAAGCCGTTGAGCAGCGGCACGCCCGCCATGGCGGCGGCGGCGACGATCGACAAGGTTCCGCTGATCGGCAGGAAGCGAATGAGCCCGCTCAGGCGACGGATGTCGCGCGTGCCGGCCTCGTGATCGATGATGCCTGCACCCATGAACAGCGAAGCCTTGAACGTGGCGTGATTGACCATATGGAAGATCGCCGCCACGGTGGCGAACGGGCTGTTGAGCCCGAGCAGAACCGTGATAAGCCCCAGGTGGCTGATGGTCGAATAGGCGAGCAGCCCCTTCAGGTCGTGCTGGAAGATGGCCACGTAGGCGCCGTAGACGAAGGTGACGAGCCCCGCCGTGCCGACGATCCAGATCCAGGCGTCGGTGCCCGACAGCACCGGCCACAGCCGCGCGAGCAGGAATACGCCGAGCTTCACCATCGCAGCCGAGTGCAGGAAAGCCGACACCGGCGTTGGCGCCGCCATCGCATGCGGCAGCCAGAAGTGGAACGGGAACTGGGCGCTCTTGGTGAGCCCGCCCAGCACGACGAGAATCAGCGCGGGCAGGTACAACGGGCTTGCCCGAATGACATCGCCCGCGGCGAGCACCTGGTCGAGGTCGTAGCTGCCGACGATGCGGCCGAGCAACAGCACGCCCACGAGCAGGCACAAACCGCCCGCGGACGTGATGATGAGGGCCATGCGCGCGCCGTCGCGCGCGGCCGCGTTGTGATGCCAGTAGCCGATCAGAAGAAACGAAAAAAGGCTGGTCAGCTCCCAGAAGAAGACCAGCTGGACGAGATTCCCGGACAGCACCACGCCGAGCATCGAGCCCATGAACGCGAGCAGGAAGGAGAAGAAGCGCGGCACGGGGTCGCGCGGCGACATGTAATAGCGCGCATAGAGCACCACCAGGAAACCGATGCCCGTGACGAGGAAGGCGAACAGCCACGCGAACCCGTCCATGCGCAGCCGGAAATCAAGGCCGAACTGCGGCAGCCACTCGTGGCGGCTTTGAAGGACGGTTCCGACCGCGATCGATTGAAAGCAGGCGGATACTACGAACAGCGCCGCGAGCGCGATGCTGCCTGCAAGCCATGCTTCCGCATTGCGGGCGTTCACCGGCAGCAGCGCCGCCACGACACTCCCGACGAACGGCAGCGCGAGCAGTGTGATCAGAAGCCCGGCATCGGACATACGGGAGCGCACACGATTGTTGGAATTTGCGTGCGCGTCGGCAGTCGTGGGCGGAAAATTGTGTGTCCCATTTACCGGAGCTTATCAAACACGCGCGCCGCAATCGCGCGCGCTCAAATGGGGACGCACACGATTTTTATCCGGGTGCGCGCCGGCGCCGTCGCGTGGAAAATTGCGTGCGTCCCTGCGGGACGCGAAATGGAATGCGCCGGCAAGCGGCGCGGGCGAACGGTTAATTGCGCCGAGCGCGCATATCACGCCGCAACGGCGAGATCGCGATTCGCAATGCGTTCGATCCTGCTGCGGCTACTTGTTCGAATGCTTGCCGGCATCGGAGTGGGTCGCGTCCCCGCCGGAGGCCTTTCCGCCCTGGTCGATGCTCTTTCTTTCGGGCGCTTCGCCGGTATCCGATTCCGCCGGTGTCTTGCCAGGCGCAGTCGTCACCGCCGCGTCGGTCGGCCCGTCGGCCGGCGTGGGATGAACGGTGATTCCCTTGGCTGCCATCCTGGCGATATAGCGCTTGGCGACGCGGTCCTGCGCGCGCTTGGTCGCCTCCTGGGCCTCGGCGGCGGCAGCGTTCTTCTTTTCCAGGGCCTGCGCGGCCTTCGCCTCTTCTTCCGGCGTCGGCGGCGGCAGCTTGGCCCCGACGGTGCCGCAACACGCCAGCAACGCCGCAGCTGCGATCGTCATGCGGACATTCATCCTGGTTCCTTTCGAGCTTCGGCTGCCTTCAAGCGGCGCCGCGGCCCGGCTCGATCACCTTCACGGGTTTTCCGCCGTGCGAAGCCTTGCCGCTCATCACGTCTTCGTACCAGATGCGGTGATGCTGTCTTGCCCACGACTCGTCGACATAGCCGTGGCGCATCGCATCGTAAGCACCTCGCATGCCCACGGTACCGAGATAGATGTGAAAGGCGAGCAGGATGACGCCGCCGAGGCCGGCGACCATGTGGATGCCGTTGGCAATCTGCATCGTCTGGCGCGTCTGGTCAAAGTTCGGAAAATCGAGAATCAGCCCGGTAACCGCCGCGGTGATACCGACCGCCACCACCATCAGCCAGAACAGGATCTTCTGCCCCGCATTCGCTTTGCCGGAAGGCACCTCGGAGCGTCCCGTGCGGTCCATCATCCCGCCGAAGCGCTTGATCCAGGGCCAGTCGTAGGACCTGAACAGGTTGCTCTTCAAAAACATGACGATCATGATCGGCAGCACCACGACGAATACCGGGCCGACGAAGTTGTGCAGGATCTTCGCGGCCATCGCGACCACGGAGAACACCGTGTAGCCGAAGACGGGCAGCAGCACGTTCTTGCCGAAGGTGATGACGAGCCCGGTGAGACCCAAGGTGGTAAAGGCGATTGCGACCGTCCAGTGCACGATCCGCTGCGCGCGAGTGAAGCGCTCGATGCGGCGGCCGGTCGGCGGATCGGTGAGCTGGATGGGTCCGCGCCACACGTAGAAGCCGAGGATGCCGAGCAGCGCAAGCGAGAAGGCGAATCCGCCGGTAGTCGCCATCGGCACGCGCGCCGTGCGCCAGGTTTGCCCTTCGGACTGGATCAGCACATTGGTCTCGCGGCCGCGGACGGTGCTCACCTTGGGCTCGCCGTAGCGCACGTCGCGCCACACCGGGGCGTTGTTGCCGGGTTGCGTCTCCTGGCGCTGCTGTTGCGCGCGCGCACTCTCGGCATCCTCGGGATTCACCGCAGGGGTCTGTGCAACGGCCGTTGCCAACCAGAACGTCGCCACCCACATTGCAGCAACGGACAGGATCGATCTGTTTCGCATGAGGACCTCCGCGGCTTCAGTCGGGCCTTGCATCCTGCATCACATGCAAGACCTGACCCTTCCAATCCATCACTTGATCCGGTTGTACTCGTTCTGCTTCTGCGCTCGCGTGCGCATCGCCTCGTCGTACTGCCGCTGGTCGCCGTTGAACGGCGCGGCCTGATACGGCGGCGTGTCCGGCTTGCCGCGATAGCGGCCGTCCTCGTAGTGCGCGGTCTGCTCGCGCTCGCCGCATCCGGCCAGGCCCAGCAGGCCGATACCGGCAAAGGCGATGAGCAGCGAAACGATCATCGGGCGCTTCATGAGTTGCCCCCGCTGCCGTTCGCCGGCGCCTTCGGCCCGGGTTTCTCTTGCGGCCCGGACGAGCCCGGTTTTTCCGGACGACCGTAGGCGGTGGCCCAGCCCCAGACTTCCGAGCCCTTGCCGCGGGCCATCGCGCGGGTCCGGAAGATGTCCGCCAGCACGTCGCCGTCGCCGCCGAGCAGGGCCTTGGTGGAGCACATCTCGGCGCAGGCGGGAAGCTTGCCTTCGGCGAGACGATTGCGCCCGTACTTCTCGAACTCGGCCGGCGAGCCGTCGGGCTCCGGCCCGCCCGCGCAGAACGTGCACTTGTCCATCTTGCCGCGCAGGCCGAACGCGCCGTCCTGCGGAAATTGCGGTGCGCCGAACGGACACGCGTAGAAGCAGTAGCCGCAACCGATGCACAAGTCCTTGTCGTGCAGCACTACGCCATCGTCGGTCTTGTAGAAGCAGTCGACCGGGCACACGGCCATGCAGGGCGCATCGGAGCAGTGCATGCACGCGGCCGAGATCGAGCGCTCGCCCGGAACGCCGTCGTTCAGCGTCACCACCCGGCGCCGGTTCACGCCCCAAGGTACGTTGTGTTCCTGCTTGCAGGCGACGACGCAGCCATTGCACTCGATGCAACGCTCCGCATCACAGATGAATTTCATTCGGGCCATGGCGTTCTCCTCGCGTCCGATGCTCAGGCACTCATCTTTTCAATCTGGCACAGCGTGGTCTTGGTTTCCTGCATCATCGTCACCGAGTCGTAGCCGTAGGTGGTGGCGGTGTTGACGGCCTCGCCGCGCACGATCGGGTGCGCGCCCTCGGGGTAGTACTCCAGCATGTCCTTGCCCATCCACCAGCCCGAGAAGTGGAACGGAATAAAGGTGGTGCCGGCGCCGACCCGCTCGGTCACCATCGCCTTCACCTTCAACTGCGCGCCGGTGGGCGTCTTCACCCATACGTACTCGCCGTTGCGCACGCCGCGATCGTTCGCATCCTTCGTGTTGACCTCGACGAAGCACTCCTGCTGCAGCTCGGCAAGCCATGGGTTGGAGCGCGTCTCCTCGCCCCCGCCCTCGTACTCCACCAGCCGGCCGCTGGTGAGCACGAGCGGAAACTGCTGCGAGATGTTCTTGTTCTTCTCCTGCACCGTCTTGTACAGCGTCGGCAGGCGCCAGAACACCTTCTTGTCGTCGTGGGTCGGATACTTCTCGATCAGATCGGGGCGCGGCGAGTACAGCGGCTCGCGATGCTGCGGTATCGCGTCGGGGAAGTTCCACACCAGCGCACGCGCCTTCGCATTGCCGAACGGATGGCAGCCGTGCATCATCGCCACGCGCTGGATGCCGCCGGAGAGATCGGTCTTCCAGTTCTTGCCCTCGGCCGCCTTTTTCTCCGCCGCGGTGAGATCCTCCCACCAACCCAGCTTCTTCAGCAGCACGTGGTCGAACTCAGGATAGCCGGTCGTGAGCTCGCTGCCCTTGGGATACGACCCGTCCTCGGCAAGCAGGTTGACGCCGTCGCGCTCGACGCCGAAATTGGCACGGAAGCACCCGCCGCCATCCATGAGCGATCTCGAATGATCGTAGAGATTGGGCGAGCCCGGGTGCTTCAGCTCCGGCGTACCGTAGCACGGCCACGGCAGACCGTAGTAGTCGCCGTCGCAGGGACCGCCCTTCGCACGCAGAGTCTTCACGTCGAACGTGTGCTGGTTCTTCATGTGCAGCTTGAGACGTTCGGGCGACTGCCCGGTATAGCCGATCGTCCAGTGGGCGCGATTGAGCTCCTTCAGGATCGACTCGGGCGAGGGCTCCTCCATCTTCGCGTCGCCGTCGGGCTTCACCATCTCGTAGTTCTTGAGCATCTGTTCGCCGAAGCCGAGCTTGCGCGCAAAGGCGGCCATCAGCGCCTGATCGGTCTGCGATTCGAACAGCGGCCGGATCACCCGCTCGCGCCACTGCAGCGAGCGGTTGGATGCCGTCACCGAGCCCGAGGTCTCGAACTGGGTGCAGGCCGGCAGCAGGTAGACGCCATCCTTGCGCACCATCGCAGCCATGGCCGCGGTTGCCGACGGATACGGATCGATGACGACGATCATGTCGAGCTTCTTCATTGCCTCGACCATTTCCTTGCCGCGCGTCTGGCTGTTGGGCGCGTGGCCCCAGAACACGATCGCGCGCAGATTGGAGGGTTGATCGATATGCTCGTTCTGCTCCAGCACGCCGTCGATCCAGCGCGAAACCGTGATGCCGGGCTTTTCCATCATGCCCGGGGCGAATTGCTTTTGCATCCATTCGTAGGGCACGTCCCACACCGCGGCATAGTGCTTCCACGACCCGGGCGAGACGCCGTAGTAACCGGGCAGAGAATCCGGGTTCGGCCCCACGTCGGTGGCGCCCTGCACGTTATCATGGCCGCGGAAGATGTTGGCGCCCCCGCCCGAGACGCCGATGTTGCCGAGCGCGAGCTGCACGATGCAGGAGGCGCGCACCATCGCATTGCCGATCGTGTGCTGCGTCTGGCCCATGCACCACACCAGGGTGGAGGGCCGGTTCTTCGCCATCATCTCCGCCACCTGGCGCACCTCAGCCTCGGGCACGCCGCAGACCTCGGTGACCTTGTCCGGGGTCCACTTCGCCATCACGTCCTCGCGCACCTTGTCCATGCCGTAGACACGATCGTTGATGTACTGCTTGTCTTCCCAGCCGTTGGCGAAGATGTGATGGAGCACGCCGAACAGGAATGCAACATCGGTGCCGGAACGCAGGCGCACATACACGTCGGCATGTGCCGCGGTGCGAGTGAAGCGCGGGTCGACCACGATCATCTTCGCGCCGGTCTCCTTCGCATGCAGCATGTGCAGCATCGAGACCGGATGCGCCTCGGCGGCATTGGAACCGATGTACAACGCGCACTTGGTATTGCTCATGTCGTTGTACGAGTTCGTCATCGCGCCGTAGCCCCAGGTGTTGGCAACGCCGGAGACGGTGGTGGAGTGGCAGATGCGCGCCTGGTGATCGCAGTTGTTGCTGCCGAACAACGACACGAACTTGCGCAAGAGATACGACTGCTCGTTGCTGTGCTTGGAGCTGCCCACCCAGTAGATGGAATCCGGCCCGGCTTCCTTCTTCAGGGCAAGAATCTTGTCGCCAACTTCGTTGATCGCCTGCTCCCAACCGATCTTCTGATATTTGCCGTCGACCAGCTTCATGGGCGACTTCAGACGGAACTCGCCATGGCCGTGCTCGCGCACGGAGGCGCCTTTGACGCAATGGGCGCCGAGGTTCAGCGGCGAATCGAACACCGGTTCCTGCCGCACCCAGACGCCGTTCTCGACTACGGCGTCGATCGAGCAGCCGACCGAGCAATGGGTGCAGACGGTTCGATGCACCTCGCGCTCGACGCTCTCGGCTGCCTGGGCAGCCGTGGTCGTATCCATGGTGCGGTTGGGCAGCTGGGATGCAAATGCCCCGACGCCGGCGACGAGGCCGGAGCGCTTGAGAAAGGTGCGCCGGTCCATGGTCCGGACACGCGCGACCGCGCTGCGGCGCAGACGCCGGTCGACCCCGTTCGTGCCCTCGCTTTTCCTGGTCAGCATGATGCGCTCCTCACATCCGGGCCGTGCGGTAGTAGTTGCGTACGTGCTCTGTTTCGCGATAACCGGCGGTTTTCGCGTCCGGTGCGGACTTGTCGGGTAACGCCAGCGCGGCCGGCGCCGCGGCCACTGCGGCCGTCGCCGCACCCGCGCCGCCGGCGCCGAGGGCGAGCAGGAAGCGGCGGCGCCTTGTATCGGTTTTCTTCGCCGCAGGAGCGGCCGCGCGGCCCGTATCGGGAGTGGCTGGTGTGCGGTTTCGCATGCTGACCTCCTCGTCGACTTCGATTCCAGTCTGCATCGGCTGCGGAATGCCCGATCAGTCGATGACCAGCGATTCGCGTTCGAGCGCCATGAAGCACTCGGTGAATTGTGCGACCCGCCGGTAGTAATTGGCAATGGCATGCGCGCCTATCGCCGCCGTGCAACGCTCGATCCAGGGCTCGATGTGCGCCGCGAAAAAGCGCTGCTGGGTGGCGGCATCGACCGGCGCGAACCCTGTGCCACCCGCAATCAACAGGCGCATCGTCTCGCACAGGGCGGACACGTGATCCTCGACCAGGTCGGCCTCGGGCTTGCGTTGCAGGCCGAGCGTAGCGAGCGTCTGGCGCACCTCGGCCAGCGGCCGGTCCATCATGAACCCGGTGAGCCAGTGGGAGCCGTGCAAATTCACTTCGGACTTGCCCACGCCGACGAAAAGATCGACGTATTCCTGCTCTGCCGCCTCGGCCGGCATCACGGCGCTTGCCGCCCGCAAAGCATCCCAGGCGGCTGCCAACTCGAGCGATTTCGCCGGGCCGCGGTCGATGAAGGTCGGCAGGCCGAGATCGGGCGCCCGTGCGATCGACGCGAGCAAGCCGCGATCCGGTCCACTCGCATACAAAGCCGCCAACAGCGCATAGAAGTCCGCACGTGCCTGATCCTCCGGAAGCAGGTTGGGTGGCAAGGTCCGGCTCTCGCCGGCTGCGGACACGGCATCAGACACGTCGGATATCGACTCCCCGCTCGTTTTGCATCAGATCGATGACGCGGCAATCGGCGCACATCTTGAGCCGCTCCAGCGCGCCGGTCTCGGCGAACATCGAATGGCCGGCAAGCCGCGTCAGCATGGCGCCGATCATTTTCTCGCTGCCGAGCGGCTTGCCGCAGCGCACGCAGTGGAAGATCGCGACCTCGTGCAGGACTCGCGCGCGCTTGGCTTCATCGCCCAACGCAAGCTGCGGCTCGAGCGCAATGGCCTGCTCCGGGCAGGTTGCGACGCACAGGCCGCATTGCACGCAATTGCGCTCGATGAAGGAGAGCTGCGGTTTTTCCGGGTTGTCCAGCAACGCGCTGGTCGGGCAGCTGCCGACGCAGGCAAGACACAGCGTGCAGGCATCGCGGTCGACCTCGATGGCGCCGAACGGCGAGCCGGCCGGCAAAGCGATCGGCTCTCGTATTTGCGGTGCCTGTTTCGCGAGATGGTCGATCGCCATAAACAAGGTCGTGCGCTTGTCGGTTCCGGCGGCGAAGGACGCCGGCGTTTGCACCCCACGCCCGGTCGGCCAATCCCACAGCGCGCCATCGAGCGCCGCGGCATCGTCTGCCTCGAACACGCGGAAGTGAGGCCCGTCATAACCCATACCCTGAACGATCGCTTCCGCGATCTGCATTTGCGCCCCGAGCGCATCGCGATAGCCCGGCGCTTCCTCGCCGGTAAGCAGGCAAGCCACCTGGCTCGCGCCGTAGGCCAGCGCGCTCAACCAGGTATCGAGCCCGGTCGAGGCGATGTGATGCACTTCCAGCGGGATGCAGCGCGCGGGCAAGCCGCGGTGGCGCCGCGCGAGACGCGCCAGCATCGGACGACCCGCTTCGGCGTGCAACAGCAGCCACGCATCGCGCCCACCCGCAGCGGCATAGGTCTGCAGCAAGGTGCGCATGCGACGCGTGGTGGCGGGAACGGTCGGATACGTGTAGGTCATCGCGCCGGACGGGCACACCGTCGCGCACGCGCCGCAGCCCATGCACAAATGCGGCTCGACCTCGACGTGATCGCCGCAGCCGCGGATCGCCTCGGTCGAGCACACGTCGATGCAGCGCGAGCAACCGGGCTTCTTCGATCGGCTGTGAGCGCAGATCGACGCGTTGTACGCGAAGTACTTGGGCTTATCGAACTCGCCGGTCAGGGTGGCCAACTGCGTCACCGCCAGCGCCTGGGCAACCGGGTCCGCGCCCGGCGCCAAATAACCCTGCGGCGGTTGATGCATGCGCAGCTGCGGCACGCGCTGCAGATCGAGCACGAGATCGAAATGCTCCTTGCGTTGCCGCTCGCGACGCTCGAAGTCGATGGCTCCGATCGCGCCGCACGCCACCACGCAATCGCGATGTCCCCGACAGCGCTCGCCATCGACCTGGTAGCTCCAGTCGATGGCGTTCTCGGGGCAGGCGCGGATGCACGCGTTGCAGCGCGTGCACAAGTCGAGGTCGATGGGATTCTCCTGCGTCCATTCGACGTCGAAAGCACCGAGCCAGCCGGCGATCTGCACGACCCTGCCCGACAGCACGGCAAAATTGCGCTCCGCCGGCAACTCGGCCTCACCGCTGCTATCGGTGGCGAGCACCGTGACGCCAAGCTGGCCGGCGAGCACGCCGGCCCAGTGCAGCGCGGCCTCCAGCGGGCCAACGATCAGCAGCTGACCCGCGGACTGATACGAGACGGCGGGAACCGGATCGGGATCCGGCAAGGCGGCCGCAGCCAATAGCGCAGCGATCTTGGGCGTCGCCGCTTTTGCCTGCGCGGACCAGCCGCCGGTTTCCCGGATGTTGACGAAGCGAATGGTCTGGGTGCGACCGCGTTCCTCCGCGGTATCGCCAAGCAGCCGCGACTCCTGGGTGCAGGCGACCAGCGCATCCCCACACACCCTGCCAGCAAATTGTGCCAGCCCGCTTTGACAAAGCGCCGTCGCGATCTCGGGCGCGCCATCCAGCCCGAGCGCGCGTCCAAGCGCTTGCGCGTCGAGCGGCATGGTGGCGTTGCACGAGCATATGTGCAGTTGCTGGCCGCGCAAGATGGTCATCGGCCCGGGTCCGTGGCAGGATGCATCGGCTTTCCCTGTTCGGCATCGGCGTCGAATGCCGGGCCGGCCGGCATCGGCGCATCCGCTTCGCCGGCTTGTGCGGCTGGTTCGCGCGAGGCCTGTTCCTCGATATGGCACTCGGATCGCGCATCCGGTTCGGCAGATGCCGTACGCGACTCTTGCTCCTCGGGGGGAATGTCTTCGACATGCCCCTGGACGTTCACCCGCGTCGGCGGCGGCTCGAAGATGTAGCGCGCCTGCGCCAGGCCCCGAGCCAGGGCGGGCTCGAGCGGGCTCGGCACCGAGTAGTCGTCGATATAGACGTCGAGCCCGTCCATCACGTTGAAACGCGGATCGTGCAGCAGCTTCTTGAGCGCTTGACGCTTCAGGTCTTCGGCTACGTGCGGGTGCAGGAA
>JBOIEI010000569.1:0-4252 GCA_050741055.1 Burkholderiales bacterium
CATAAGTCCCATCGCTCATACCGTGCGTCGCGAGCATCTCGCGCGTGAACTCGAACGCGGCTTCCTGCTGCGCCCTTAGCTGCTTCGGCCGCGCGCCCGCCTGCAGCGAATCGAGAGCGGACTGAGCAACGCCCGCCTTAATCGCGAGTGGCGCATGCACCACCCATTCAAACTGATTGCTGGTATGGCGCGCGACGGCGCAGGTGACGAGCTCGCGTACGTCGGCGGGCAAGATGCTCTCGAAGCGCAGGTACTCGCCCGTGCTCGCAATGCGATCGAGCAGCTGCGGGCTGCGCAGCAACGGCAGGAACGGCCCGTAGACGCCCTTGCGCGGGCCGTCGATCAGCGCCTGCGCGCCGGCGCGCTGCGCATCATTCATTGCATCGGCGGAAAGCATCGGGAGCCGCTCGCGCGCGTCCGGCGCGAAACCTTGCTTGACGGCATCAGCTGGCATGGGACACCTCCTTCTTGGAGACGAGGGCCGCTTCGCGGCCGTTAATGCGCCACAGCCACAGGGCCGCGGCAAAAACACTTAACGCGGCGAGCTGCAGGGCGATGTTCAAGCCGTCCTTCGTGAACGCGGGGACATGCAGCAACAGCGACGAAGCGACCGGGCCCGCGATCTGCCCGAACGCGAACGCGGCTGTCATGCGGGCGACGAGCGGGGTTTCGTCGCCGCGCGCCCGCGCCCGCACCTCCTGCACGCCCGCGAGCGTGACGATCATGAAGGTGCCCCCCACGCACAGCGCGGAGAGCGCGACGGTCCATCCATTGAGCCATACGCTCGGCAGCAACACGCCGCTGCCCATCACGACGTTCGACCCAGCCCACACTTGCAGTCGCGTGAAGTGGCGCATCAAAGGCGCGGCGATGAAGGTCGATGCTGCCGCAACGAGTCCGAACACGGGCCAAGCGAGGCCGAACAGGCGCGGGTCTTCCACGACGGAGCGTGCGAGCACGGGCAGGAAAGTCGCGGGCAGGATGTAGCCGAAGCCGAGCACGCCGTAGCAGAAGACGAGCGCGCGAATGCCCGCGGGCTCGATGCGCGCGGCGGAAGCTGTGCTTGCGGTGCAAATGTCGGCATCAGACGCACGCAAGACGACTGCGACGGGCACCACCAGCACGACGCAGATCGCCGCGAGCTGCACCCATATCTCTGTGGAAGGTTCATCGAACGACGCCGCCGCCACGCAGTAGATCCCGGCCAGCGCGATGCCGAAGCCGACGCCCGAGTACACGGCGCCTGCGAGCTGTGGGCGGCCCTCGCGGGCCAGCGCGCCGAGGCACCACTTCGCCGTCGCGACGAACGCCCACGCGCTCGCGACGCCCGCGGCGAATCGCAGCACGGCCCAGGTCCACGACCCGAGCGGCAGCGCCATCATCGCCGTGAGGATCGCGGTCGCGATCAATGCGACCATGCCGAGCCGCGAAGCACTCCAACGCATTCGCGACGCCGTGAGCGCACCGACCCAATAGCCCGCGTAGTTCGCCGCCGCGATCCACCCGCCCGCCGGGAGGTCGATGTGCCCCTCGCGCAGCATCAGCGGCAGCAGCGGCGTGAACGCGAAGCGGCCGATGCCTATCGCGACCGCGAGCGACAGGATGCCGGCCAGCGCGACGGCGACAGCGGACGGGCGGTGTGCGTTGGACATGGAAAGCCATTAGAGCGAGAATCGGACCCATCCACAAATGAATAATCCAGAACAGTCGTTCTTGCCATGAGAACCATCGACCTGGATACCCTGGAGATCTTCCGCGCCGTGGTGGAAGAAGGTGGCGTGATCCGCGCGGCGAGAAAGCTCAACCGCGTGCAGTCGAACGTCACTACGCGGATCAAGCAGCTGGAGGCGAGACTCGGGCGCCAGCTCTTCCGCAAGCAAGGCCGCACGCTCACGCTTTCGCCTGAGGGCGAGCTGCTGCTCTCGTACGCGCAGCGGCTGTTCCGCATCGCCGACGAAGCGGAGCACGAGCTCAAGAAGGGCGAGCCTATGGGGGTGCTGCGCATCGGCTCGCTCGAGAGCACGGCGGGCAGCCGGCTCGCGTCGATCCTGTCGAAGTTCCACAAGTTGTATCCGGGTGTCGTCGTCGAGCTGGTCACAGGCACCACGGGTGCGCTGGTGCAGCGCGTGTCGACCTTCGAGATCGAGGCGGCTTTCGTCTCCGAGCCATTCACTGCGCAGGGCCTGAACGCGATGAAGGTGTTTGAAGAAGAGCTGGTGCTGATCACCAGCCGCGACATGTCGCCCGTCACCCGTGCCGCGCAGCTTGCTGGCCACACGCTGATTGCGTTCGTGAGCGGCTGCTCGTACCGCAAGCGCATGGAAGAGTGGCTGGGGACCGGCGGCGTCCTGCCCGTGCGCACGCTGGAGCTCGCGTCGTACCAAGCGATGATCGCTTGCGTCGCGGCGGGCACCGGCTATGCACTGGTGCCGAAGTCGCTGCTCGCGTCGCTGAAGGCGGGCAGCGAAGTCAAGGAGCACGAATTGCCCGGGCGCATCCGGCGCAACCGCACGCACCTCGTGTGGCATGGTGCGGCCTCGACGGCGCTGCAGAAACTGCAGGCGCTGACTGCAGCAGTGCGCACGCGCTCGGCCTGATATCGTAGAGGCACCGCGTCTGCGCCGTGGTCATTGGCGCTGGAACCAGGGCGAGCACTCTAGCAGCGCCTGATATGCGAAATCGTCGGGCAGCCATATCATCGACGCGCGCTCGTTGAGTGGCGGCGTGGTTGGTGCAGTTACGACGTCGAATCCATTCAATCCGGCAAGAATGGTGCCCAAAAGCCGAGAACAATCGGATATAGGCCTGGATGCCGCGCCGGTCATCTAACTGGCGAGAATCGGCCCTACGCTCCACGATGACTGCTTGACCAGATTGGCCGAAAAGTAGTCATTGTCGGAGGGAAACCTCCCTATCTGAAATTGGCCGAGCCGCGCCCGTTGCCGGTTGGCCGCAGCTTTCCCGATACCGGCAACCCAAGGTAGCGCGAGGGTGCGGCGCGGAGGTTCATTCACCCTCTAATGCGTTCGAGATTCCTATTCGCCACGGCTGTCCCCCGCCTGCGATGCATTGATTCTTCATCATAATAAATATCTGATTGTTCGTGCCCTTTCGCGTACCATTGGCACTCACGGGCGATGAGTGCCAACCACTCGTGCCCGTCCACCGAGGAGCACGCAGCATGAAGATCCGCCCCCTGCACGATCGCCTGATCGTCAAGCGCCTGGACGAAGAACGCAAAACCGCCTCGGGCATCGTCATTCCCGACACGGCCGCCGAAAAACCGGACCAGGGCGAAGTACTGGCCATCGGCACCGGCAAGGTCATGGAAGACGGCAAGGTCACCCCGCTCGACGTGAAGGTCGGCGACCGGGTTCTGTTCGGCAAGTACTCCGGGCAGACCGTGAAGGTGCAGGGCGAGGAAGTGCTCGTCATGCGCGAGGAAGACATCATGGGTGTGATCGAGGGCAAGTAGCTGAACCGGCCACGCCCTGCCTCACCCAGGCCGGCGCTCGCACGAGCGGCTGCGATACCCGCAGCCCGGCGAACCCGGCCCGCACCAGAATCCCCAGGAGATATGCATGTCAGCCAAAGACGTCAGGTTCCACAACAGCGCGCGCACCAAGATCGTCGCGGGCGTGAACATCCTCGCCGATGCAGTCAAGGTCACCCTCGGCCCCAAGGGCCGCAACGTCGTGCTGGAGCGCTCGTTCGGTGCGCCCACGGTGACCAAGGACGGCGTGTCGGTCGCCAAGGAAATCGAACTGAAGGACCGCTTCGAGAACATGGGCGCACAACTGGTCAAGGAAGTCGCTTCCAAGACCTCCGACGTGGCCGGCGACGGCACCACGACGGCGACCGTGCTCGCACAGGCGATCGTGCAGGAAGGCATGAAGTACGTCGCCGCGGGCATGAACCCGATGGACCTGAAGCGCGGCATCGACGTCGCGGTCACCAAGGTGGTCGAGGACCTCAAGAAGCGCTCGAAGCCGGTCAAGGGCTCGAATGAAATCGGCCAGGTCGGAAGCATCGCCGCCAATGGCGACACCGTGGTCGGCGAAAAGATCGCCGAGGCGATGGACAAGGTTGGCAAGGAAGGCGTGATCACCGTTGAAGACGGCAAATCGCTGGAATCCGAACTCGAAGTCGTCGAAGGCATGCAGTTCGACCGCGGCTACCTGTCGCCCTACTTCATCAACAACCCCGAGAAGCAGTCCGCCCTGCTGGACAACCCCTTCGTGCTGCTGTACGA
>JBOIEI010000570.1:0-1914 GCA_050741055.1 Burkholderiales bacterium
TCACCGCACTCTGCCTTGCGTGCGCTTGCGCATCGGGCACCAAGGCGTTCGCGAGCGGCACCGGCGGCGGCATGGAAAAGCGCATGCACGCGGGCCGCGCCGCAGAAGCGGGCGTGCGCATGGCGCAGCTCGCAGCGCGCGGATTCACCGCGCCGGCAACCGCGCTCGAAGGGCGCTTCGGCCTGCTCGAGGTAACTGCAGGCGATTCAGCCAAGCCCGAGGCGATCCCATCCGGCCTGGGCAGCCGCTGGGCCGTCGAGCACGTCTACGTGAAGCTCTATCCGTGCTGCGCCTGGATCCAGGCGGCGGTGCAGCAGCTCGTCGCCATGCGCGGACCGCGCCCACTGCGGCTTACCGACATCGCGAAGGTCCGCGTCGGTGTCTCGGCTTATGCAAAAGCGCAGAACGGCGCGGTCGAACCGGTCGACACCTTCGGCGCGCAATTCAGCATTCCGTATTGCTGCGCGCTGGCGCTGCTGGGAAACCCTGCGGACTCCGCGATGTATGCAAACGAGATCATCGATGACCCCGATCGCCGAGCGCTGGCGCGTCGCATCGAGATCGTGGTCGACCCGGAGATGGAAGCGGCCTACCCACGCCACTATGGCGCCCGCGTCGAACTGGAGCTGGCGAACGGCGAGCGCAAGACGGGTGCGGTGCTCGATCCGCATGGCATGCCGGCGGACCCGTGCACGCCGCAGGAGCTGCTCGCGAAGTTCGAGAACCTGGCCGGAAGGGTGAAGCCGCCAGCCGCCGTCGCGAGCCTCATTGAGACGGTACACTGCGCGCCGGGACTCGCCAGCGTCGCGCCGCTCGGAGAACTGCTGCGCGCCTAGCGCCGAAGCTCCCCTGGGCGCGCCGGCAACGCGGCACGGCGAAGGCGACGGCGGCGAGCCCGAACAGCATGAGAAGCCAATTCGACGGCTCCGGAATCGCGAGCACCTGAAATTGCTGCGCGCCGGGAATGGGTAGCGGCGTCGCATCGACGATGACGCCGGCGTCGAAATCGACCGGACCGACCGGTGCGCCGGGTGCGATCGTGAAGCTGATGGTGGCGAGCAGCGCGTCCGCCGCGAAGCTCTTTGGGGAGACGAAGAAGACGCCGCAGACCTCGTTCTGGCACAGGGGAACACCGCCGTCGGTGAACGCGCTCGTCACTTCCAGGTTGCCCGCATCGAGAATGCCGGCCACCTCGTCATAGAACGGTGCGATATCCATCGCTTCGAGGATCGTTCCCGCGCGCGCATGAATCGTAAGATGCACGGGATCGCCCGGGAAGCCCTTCGTTTCGCCGCCGTAGAAAACCTCAGCGCCTGCTTCGAGCGCAAACGCACCAAGTATCAGGAGCAGCGCCTGACAAAACAATCGCAGCGGACGGGATGCGTTCATATCGCTTGCCTTTCTCGACGAATGAAACAACGACTGCGGACTGAAATCTTTCATCGTGCTCTCTCTGACTGCGTGAGACGCTCGATTCCGCTCACCTCAACCGCGTATGGGCTACACCCGAGCGCCGATCCCGCTCCTCACCGATGTGTCGTGCACGACGGGAGAAGCGACCGGAATTCGTATCTTGGCATTCGGGTTGCCATCCGTGCGCAACTGTTCGAAGCCGTTGCCTGCACTGTAGGTCCAGGGTTTGCCGCCCGGCTTTTTGCCATCCTCCGAGTGTCCATAGCCCGCACTCCAGTCGATCACCGGAGCGGCCGCTACGGCGCGTTGGCGTGCGGAGCTATCCGCGCCCGGATGCAGCGACGGCGCGGACGAATCGGATGCGCTCCGGACGCCGACCGTGTCCGGAGCGCCTGCCCGCGTGAGCGAAGGCGATACGGCGCGCAACGCAAACGGACCGATTCCCGGCAGGTCCGGGATTTCGGGCGCAGGCAGACGCAGAGCCTTGCGCTGGACCAGCAA
>JBOIEI010000571.1:0-11831 GCA_050741055.1 Burkholderiales bacterium
GCCTGCGGCCGCGCCCGTGACGGCCCCCGCCGGCTCGGCGCCGACTGCCAACCCGGTCGCGCAGACGCCGCCGGCTGCCGCGCCGGTCAATCGAGAGAAGAACGAGACCACCAACTACGAGCTCAACAAGAACATCAGCCACACCATCCAGCAGGTCGGCACGCTCAAGCGCTTGTCGCTCGCCGTGGTGGTCAACAATCACCAGGTCACGGACGAGGAAGGCACGGTCAAAAGCAAGCCGCTCACCGACGAGGAGAAGAAGCAGATCACCGAGCTCGTCAAGCACGTGGTCGGCTTCAAGGACCAGCGCGACACGTTGAATCTGGTGAACGCGCCCTTCACCCGCACCACGCCCGAGCCGATCGAGGAAGCACCGCTGTGGAAGGACCCGGAGGTCATCGACTCGGCCAAGGAGATCGGCCGCAACCTCTTGATCGCCGGCATCGCCCTCTACCTGGTCCTGGGCGTGCTGCGGCCGATGCTGAAGAGCTTTGCTGCGCCGCCGCCGCAACCGCAACTCCTCGCCGCAGTCGAGGACGAGACCGAGAAGCCGGAGAGGATCTCGGCGACTTACGAAGCCAACCTGCAAACCGCGAAGCAGATCGCGCGCCAGGACCCGAAGCTGGTCGCCAACGTCGTCAGAGGATGGGTCGCCAATGATGGATAGCGACGGCATCCAGCGCAGTGCCGTGTTGCTCATGTCGCTCGGGGAAGACGAAGCGGCCGAGGTCTTCAAGTTCCTTGCGCCGCGCGAGGTGCAGAAGATCGGCCGCGCCATGGCGAGCCTGAAGAGCATCTCGCGCGAGCACGTCGGCGGCATCGTCAGCCGCTTCTGCAGCGAAGCGGGCGAGCAGTCGGGCGTGGCGCTGGAGGCGCGCGAGTACCTGCGCAGCGTCCTGGTCAAGGCTCTGGGCGACAAGTCGGCGATCATCATCGAGCGCATCCTGCAAGGCGGCGACACCTCGGGCATCGAGAAGCTGAAGTGGCTCGACTCGGCCACGATCGCGCAGCTCATCAGCAACGAGCACCCGCAGATCATCGCGACCATCCTGGTGCATCTGGATCAGGACCAGGCGTCGGAAATCCTTTCCCAGTTCCACGAGCGGATGCGCGCGGACGTGACGCTTCGCATTGCGACCCTGGACGGCATCCAGCCCGTGGCGCTGAAGCAACTGAACGATGCGCTCGCCGAAGTGCTGGCCGGTGCGGACAGCCTGCAGAAAAGCTCGCTCGGCGGCGTGCGGGCCGCCGCCGAGATCCTCAACTTCCTGCCGACCGCGCAGAGCAACCAGATCATGGAAGCCGTACGCGACAGCAACTCGGAGCTCGCACAACAGATCCTCGACGAGATGTTCGTGTTCGAGGACTTGCTGAGCCTGGACGATCGCGCCGTGCAGACGATGCTGCGCGAAGTGCAATCCGAATCGCTCATCGTGGCGCTCAAAGGCGCGAGCGAGGACCTGCGTGAGAAAGTCTTCAAGAACATGTCGAACCGCGCCGCCGACATGCTGCGCGAGGACCTCGAAGCCAAGGGGCCGGTGAAGCTGTCCGAAGTGGAAAAGGAACAAAAAGAAATCCTCGGCATCGTGCGCCGCCTTGCCGAGGAAGGCCAGGTCGTCCTCGGCGGCAAGGGCGACGATGCGTATGTGTGAGCAAACTCGGATGAAGCCGGGGATTTCCGTAGTCACGGCAATGACGTCGTTCGCAGCCAACGGTAACCCGATGGGTACCAGGCGCCGCTGCGCCGGCAATCGAATCCGCAACCGGGGCCTCGCCCCCACAAGAGCATGAGCAGCTTCATACCGAAGGACCGTAGCGGCGGCTACCGCCCGTGGCAGTTGAAGAGCCTCGAAGGCGGTGGCAACAAGCAGGCACGCGCGCAGGAAGACGCGGACCGCATCAAGGCGCTCAATCAGCAGGCTTACCAGCAGGGCTACGACGCGGGCTACGCGCAAGGCGCTGCGCGCGCGCAGACCGAGGCGGCCCGGCTTGCGCAGCTGATCGAAACGGTGCGACACGAAACCACCGGCCTCGAGCAGCGCATCGCGGAGGACCTGGTGCGCCTGGCGCTCGCGCTCGCCCGGTCGCTGGTGCGCGAGTCGCTTGCCGTTCATCCCCAGCTGGTCGCGGCGATCGTGCGCGAATCGATCGCCGACGTGCCGCCGTTCAGCCAGGGCACGCGGCTGCGGCTGCACCCGGAGGACGCGGCGCTGCTGCGCGCGCATCTCGAACAGGAGCTGGGCGCCGACTGGATCGTGGTCGAAGACGCAAGCCTGCTGCGCGGCGGTTGTCGGATCGAAACCTCCGCCGGCGAGATCGATGCGACCCTGCAAACCCGCTGGCAGAAGCTGAGCGCCGCGCTGGCGCACGACCACGAGTGGGTGGCATGAGCGACAACCCGAACCTGACCGGCCGTTGGCGCAACTATCTGCGCGACTGCGCGGAAGTCGCCACGAGTGTGAAACCGGTCTCGGTCTCGGGCCGTCTGACCAAGGTCACGGGACTCGTGATGGAGGCGGTGGGGCTGCGCCTCGCGGTCGGCAGCTGCTGCACGGTATGCCTGCCCAACGGCAACAGCGTCGAAGCCGAAGTCGTCGGCTTCTCCGACGACCGGCTCTTTCTCATGCCGACCAACGATGTGCACGGGCTCACCCCCGGGGCGCGCGTCATGCAGGCGGAAGCCAAGGCGGTACCGACGCGCCCGGGCGGCGCGCCGAGACCGCGCCGGCGCGCCTCGGACCATGCCAAACACGTCCCGGTCGGCCCCGGCTTGCTCGGCCGCGTGCTCGACAGCGCCGGGCGTCCGCTGGACTCGCTCGGGCCGCTCAACTGCGACCACCACGTCTCGCTGCACAACCGTCCGTTCAATCCATTGGAACGCGCACCCATCACGCACGCGCTCGACGTTGGCGTACGCGCCATCAACGCGATGCTGAGCGTCGGACGCGGCCAGCGCATGGGGCTGTTCGCGGGCAGCGGCGTGGGCAAGAGCGTGCTGCTCGGCATGATGGCCCGCTTCACCGCCGCGGAAGTGATCGTGGTGGGTCTCATCGGCGAGCGTGGGCGCGAGGTGAAGGAATTCATCGAGAACATCCTCGGCCAGGAAGGCCTGCAGCGCTCGGTGGTGGTCGCGGCACCGGCCGACGTGAGCCCGCTCATGCGCATGCAAGGCGCCGCCTACGCCACCGCGATCGCCGAATACTTCCGCGACCACGGCAAGCACGTGCTGCTCATCATGGATTCGCTTACGCGCTATGCGATGGCGCAACGCGAGATCGCGCTCGCGATCGGCGAGCCGCCGGCCACCAAGGGCTATCCGCCGTCGGTGTTCGCGAAGCTGCCGCAGCTGGTGGAGCGCACCGGCAACGGCCCGCAGGGCGGCGGCTCGATCACCGCGTTCTATACCGTGCTCACCGAAGGCGACGATCAGCAGGATCCGATTGCGGATGCGGCGCGCGCCATCCTCGACGGCCATATCGTGCTCTCGCGCGGATTGGCCGAGCAAGGGCACTATCCGGCGATCGACATCGAGGCCTCCATCAGTCGCGCCATGACCTCGCTGATCGATCCGAAACACTTCGAGCTCACGCGCCGCTTCAAGCGCCTGTACGCGCGTTACGAGCGCTCGCGCGACCTCATCAGCATCGGCGCCTATTCGCCGGGCAGCGACCCGCTGCTCGACCAGGCGGTGAACCTCTATCCGCGCCTGGAAGCCTTTCTCGTGCAAGGCATGAACGAGCGGGAGAGCTATGCTAACAGCATCGCCGCGCTCGGCCAGCTGTTCGGCGCGGCCGCCTGATTCGCGTGGCCGATAAAAACAACCACCGGAGCAGCCCATGAGCACGCGGTTTCCCCTCCAGCCTGTCATGGACCTCGCGCGCAACGGCGCCGACGCGGCCACGGTGCGCCTCGGCCAGGCCATGCAGGCGCTGATGGACGCCGACCGGAAGCTGAAGACGCTGCTCGACTACCGCGCCGAGTACCAGGCGAAGTTCCGCGACTCGGTTGCGAGCGGCATCGACAGCGGCGGCTGGCGCAACTTTCACCTTTTCCTCGCCAAGCTCGAGGCCGGCATCGAAGCCGCTCGTGCTCAGGCCGATGGCGCACGCGAATCGGCACGGCAAGCGCAGGAGCAATGGCAGGAGAACCAGCGCAAGCTCAAGGCCTACGGCGTGCTGGCCGATCGGCATGAACGCAGCCAACAGAACGTGGCAGCGCGGCGCGAGCAGCGCGAGACCGACGACCGCGCCTCGAGCATTTACTCCCGCAACGCCGCCTTGCAGCGACCGCGCTAGCGCCGGCGGGATGCGCGCGGTGGCACGTCCCTTGCTCGACTAGCCGCAAACTCGAACGGAGACCGGCATGGATGCCCTTTCCCTGGTACTGCCCGCAACCACGATCGCGAACCCCGGCGCGAACGGCGCCGATCCGAGCGCGCTGGACGCGGGCGGCGAGGCGGCGTCGCCGGACTTTGCAACGCTGCTGGCTGCCGGACTGATGCCGCAGCAGGACCTTGCGAGCGTCCTGCCCGTACCGCCCGTGGCAGTGCAAACCGCTGACCAGACACAAAAACTCGAGGGCGGAGAAGCTTTCACCGATGCAGGCGCCACGGCGCTTGCCGCGCTGCCGATCGCACTTCATACCGCGGTCATCGCACATGCGCCCAGCGCTTCGAACGACGGGGCTGCCGAAGTGCTGCCCGATGCGACCGGCACTGCCGTTGCGATGACAGCGGCGACCGGCAAACACGCCCTCGACATTGCCGCCGAGGCGGCAACCCTTGCCGGCGCCGCTGCGCAGACCGAGCTGTCGAAGTTGCTCGAGCATGATCCTTCGGGGATGACCGTCGCAACCGACGCCGTGCACGGCGCTCCTGCCGAGTCCTCCGCTTCGCTGGGACACCTGCTGCACCTGGGCGCTACGGAAAAACTCGCGGCCACCCAACCGAGCGCGATGCTGGAAGTGGGCGCGCCGGTGGACGGCCCGGACTTCGCGGCAGCCTTGTCGCAGCAAGTGGTGTGGATGGCGAGCAAGGATGCGCAGGTCGCGGAGCTGCGGATCAATCCGCCCGAGCTCGGCCCCGTGGAGGTGCGCTTGCATATCTCCGGCGACGACGCCGTGGTGCAGTTCGCATCTGCGCATGCCGAGGTGCGAAGCGCGATCGAAGCGGCTATCGAGCGCCTGCGCGAATCGATGGCGCAAGCCGGCGTCCAGCTGGGGCAGACGTCGGTCAGCGCCGAGTCGTTCCGCGAGCAAACCGCACGGCACTCCGGCGCCGGCGAAGGTCGCAACGGCTATCGCAACGGCGCCGAGCGCGTCGAACCCGAATGGACGCCGACGCCGATCGCCGGCGCCGTGCGCCGCGGCCTGGTCGATCTCTTCGCCTGAGAGCGCGAGCGCTCGGCGTCTTGCATGCGAGGCTCGAGCCTCGCGCACAAATCCGAAGATACCCCGCATACGCGGGTCTTTTTGCCGCATGAGTCGCGGGCGCCTGCTCGCATAATCGCCTTCGTCCACCGACGAAGGAGTTCGCATGGCCACATCCGCCGCAGCCGCCAAGGCGCCCGTAGAAGCGCCTGCCAGCGCGCCCAGGAAGAAGAGCAATCTGCTGCTGATCGTCGTGCTCGCGGTCGTGCTGCTCGCAGCGGGCGGCGCCGGCGCATGGTGGTTCCTGAGCCAGTCTCACGGCGATGACGCGGAGGCGGAAGAGATCGAATTCAAGCCTTCGATCTTCCTGCCGCTGGAGCAGTTCACGGTCAATCTTCAGCCCGAGGAAGGCCAGCAGTTCCTGCAAACCGCGCTGACGCTCAAGGTCTCCGAGCTGGAGATCGCCGACGCCATCAAGGCGCAGATGCCCGAAGTGCGCAGCCGCCTGCTGTTCCTGCTCTCCAGCAAGAAGCCCTCGGAGTTGAGCTCGCTCGAAGGCAAGAACAAGCTGACGGAGGAGATCGTGCGGGCAGTCGAAGCCACGCTGCCGCCGATGAAAACCAAGGCCAAGAAGGCGAAGAACAAGAACGACGACGCGAGCACGGCGAAGAAGGGCAAGAAGGCGAAAGCAAAGACGCAGGAAGAGTCCGAAGGGCAGGAAGAGCTGCCGAGGCGCGTCCTTGCGGTTTTCTTCACCCATTTCATCGTCCAGTAACCCTGCGCGATTCGCAGCGAGCATCCGCGTAAGGTCACCGACGCCATGAGCAAGGAATTTCTCTCCCAGGACGAAGTCGACGCCTTGCTGAAAGGCGTGTCGGGCGAAGCCGACGAGGTTGCCCCGGAGCCTGCGTCCGAAAGCGGTGTGCGCCCCTACAACATCGCCACCGAAGAGCGCATCGTGCGCGCGCGCATGCCGGCCTTCGAGATGGTCAACGAGCGTTTCGCCCGCCAGCTGCGCGTCGCGCTGTTCAATTTCCTGCGCCGCAGCGCCGACGTGACCGTGTCGCCGCCGCGGGTGCAGAAGTTCAGCGACTTCGTGCGCAACCTGGTCGTTCCGACCAACCTGAACCTGGTTCAGGTGCGGCCGCTGCGCGGCACGTCGTTGTTCATCTTCGATCCGAACCTGGTGTTCCTCGCGGTGGACAGCCTGTTCGGCGGCAGCGGCCAGTTCCTTTCCCGCGTCGAGGGCCGCGACTTCACCCAGACCGAGATGCGCATCATCCAGCGCCTGCTCGAGCTCGTGTTCGAGGAGTACGAGAAGAGCTGGAAGCCGGTGCACGAGATCAAGCTCGAGTACCTGCGCTCGGAGATGAACACGCAATTCGCCAGCATCGCGACACCCAACGACGTCGTGGTGGTAACCACGCTCAACATCGAATTCGGCTCCGCGGGCGGCGAGATGCACATCTGCATTCCCTGGACCTCGCTCGAGCCGCTGCGCGATGTGCTCTACAGCGCCATGCAGGCCGACACCCACGAGACCGACAAGCGCTGGTTCAAACAACTGCAGCGCGAAGTGCAGAATGCCGAAGTGGAGCTGATCGTGAAGCTCGGACACGCGGCGATCACGCTCGAGCAGATCCTCAACATGCAGGCGGGCGACGTGATCGGGATCGACGTGCCGGAGACGATGCAGGCCGAAGTCGACGGCGTCCCGGTGCTCGAATGCCGCTGCGGCGTCTCGAACGGCCAGTACGCGGTGCGGGTGGGCCGCATGATCTCGCACAGCCAGGAAAGCTAACGGAGGGAAGCCAATGTCAGAGCTCGCTACCGATCAGGCCATCAGCACCGACGACTGGGCCGCCGCCCTGAACGAACAGAATGCGGCCAATGCCGATACCAATGCCGATGTCGACGGCGCGTTCGAGCAAGCGCACGAAGCGCGTGCGCCCAACCCGGCGGTATTCGAGCAATTCAGCGGGTCGGGCGCGCGGGCGCCGACGCGAAACGATATCGATCTGGTGCTCGACATCCCGGTTCAGCTCACCGTCGAGCTGGGCCGCACCAAGCTTCCCATCCGCAACCTCCTGCAACTCGCTCAAGGCTCGGTCGTGGAGCTCGACGGCCTCGCCGGCGAGCCGATGGACGTGCTGGTGAACGGCTGCCTGATCGCGCAAGGCGAAGTCGTGGTCGTGAACGAGAAGTTCGGCATTCGCCTGACCGACGTAATAACGCCCAGCGAACGCATGAAGAGGCTCGGCAAGTGACCCAGCCGATGCCACGCTGGCTTGCCGGCTGCGCCGGTGCGCTGGCCGCATTGCCGGCTGCGGCACAGGACCCGGCGAGCCCGATGAGCGCCGGCAGCCTGCTGCAGGTTTTCGCCGGATTGCTGCTGGTGCTCGCGCTCGTCATGGCCGCGGCCTGGGTGCTGCGCCGCATCGGCCGCGTGCCGGGGCTTTCGAACCAGGCGATCAGGACAATCGGCGCGGCTTCGGTCGGCACGCGCGAGCGCGTGGTGCTGCTGGAGGTCTCCGGCACCTGGATACTCGTCGGCGTCGCGCCCGGACAGGTGCGAAGCCTGGCCACGATGCCCAAGGGCGATCTGCCCGTCGCACCTTCTTCCACGGCTGCCCCGCAGTTCGCACAGTGGCTGCAGCGTTTCACGGACCGTACCCATGCCCCGTAATCTCGTTCTCGCCATCGCCGGCGTCGTGCTGGCGATGCTTCCGGAGCTCGCCTTGAGCCAGAATGGCGGCATCCCCGCCTTCACGTCCACGCCCACGGCCGGCGGCGGCCAGTCGTACACCCTGAGCATTCAGACGCTCCTGACGCTGACCGCGCTCACCTTTCTACCCGCGCTGCTGCTGCTCATGACCGGCTTCACGCGCATCATCATCGTGCTCTCGCTGCTGCGCCAGGCGCTCGGGACGCCGACCTCGCCGCCCAACCAGGTGCTGATCGGCCTGGCGCTGTTCCTGACGCTGTTCGTCATGGCGCCAGTGCTCGAGCGCATCTACAACGAAGCCTGGGTGCCGTACTCGGAGGACAAGATCGAATTCAACGAGGCGCTGCAAAAGGGCGCGCAGCCCCTGCGCGGATTCATGATGCATCAGACGCGCGAGACCGACCTGGGCCTGTTCCTCAAGCTCTCCGGGCGCCAGGACGTCGACAGGCCCGAGGACGTGCCCTTCACCGTGCTGGTGCCGGCCTACGTGACGAGCGAGCTGAAGACGGCGTTCCAGATCGGGTTCCTCGTCTTCATTCCGTTTCTGATCATCGACATGGTGGTCGCATCGGTGCTGATGTCGATGGGCATGATGATGGTGTCGCCCGCGCTCATCGCGCTGCCGTTCAAGCTGATGCTGTTCGTGCTGGTGGACGGGTGGAACATTTTGCTCGGCTCGCTGGCGCAGAGCTTTGCGCAATGAATCCCCAAACCGTAATGGCCCTGGGCCAGAATGCGCTGGAGCTGACGCTCATGATCTCGGCGCCGCTGCTCATCTCCGCGCTGGTGGTCGGCCTCATCGTAAGTGTCTTTCAGGCCGCCACGCAGATCAACGAGATGACGCTTTCGTTCATCCCGAAGCTGGTGGCGATCTTCGCCGCGCTGCTGATCTCGGGGCCCTGGATCATCACCGTGATGACCGACTACATGCGCCGGCTGATCACCAGCATCCCGACGCTCATCGGCTGAGCGGCCTCGCACCTTGATCACGGTCACCTCGGCCCAGCTCGATGCCTGGCTCACGGCGTTGATCTGGCCGCTCACGCGGGTGCTCGCCGTTCTCGCCGCGGCGCCCGTTCTCGGACAGACGCACATACCGGCCCGCATCCGCATCGGGCTCGCCATCGGCATCGTGCTCGTGCTCGTGCCGACGCTGCCCGCGCCGCCCGCGATCGCACCGACCTCGGCTGCAGGCATGCTCATCCTCGCCACGCAGATCGTGATCGGTCTTGCGATCGGCTTCGTTTTGCGGCTGGTCTTCGTCGCGGTCGAAATGGCGGGGGATCTGATCGGACTGCAGATGGGGCTTGGGTTCGCGATGTTCTACGATCCCGGCAACGTCCAGCACACGCCGATCCTCGGCCAGTTCATGGGCCTGCTCGCGACCCTGGTGTTTCTCGCGATCAACGGCCACCTGATGATCATCTCCGCGCTGGCCGACAGCTTTCGCACCCTGCCCATCGCCGCAGCGCCGCTCGGTGCAAATCTGTTCGAAGCGCTCTCACGCCACGGCGCGATCGTTTTCGTGGCCGGCCTGCAGCTCGCACTGCCGCTCATCGTCACGATGCTGGTGGTGACCCTGGCGCTGGGCGTGCTCACCCGCGCCGCACCCCAGCTCAATATCTTCGCGGTGGGATTTCCGCTCACGATCGCGATCGGCTTCGGTGCGCTCATCCTGACCCTGCCCTACTTCGGGCCGTTGTTCGAGCGCACGCTCGACCAGGCCTTCATCTTCGTCACCAACCTTCCGGCGCGCTGAGCGCCGCCGTCTCGCGACTTTTGCCGAGCGGCGCTGCGTCGCCGCCGACTGGCTGCGGCTATCATAGGCCGCACCACGGTCCCGCTGCCCGATCACACAGACCAGAGGAGAGCTCGATGAAGATCACGAAGGTCGAAACGCTGCGTTGCGATGCCGGGTGGCGGACGTTCTCGTTTCTCAAAGTCATGACCGACGAGGGCATCGTCGGCTGGTCGGAATACAACGAAAGCTTCGGCAGCGCGGGCCTGAGCCAGGTGATCGAAGCGCTCGCGGCGAGCGTGATCGGGAAGGATCCGCGCCAGGTCGAGCTCGTCAATGCCCACCTGCGCACGCAGACGATCCAGTCGCGCGGCGGGATCAACCGGCAGGCGGTGGCGGCGATCGAGAACGCACTGCTCGACATCAAGGGCAAGGCGCTGGGCGTGCCGGTCTACGACCTCTTCGGCGGCGCCGTGCGCACCCGCATCCCGGTGTACTGGTCGCACTGCGGCAGTTACCGCGCCCGCTATCCGGAGCTGCTCGGGGTCCCGCGCGTCAGCAGCTACGACGACCTGGCGCGGCTGGGCGAGGAAGTGAGGCAGCGCGGATTCCGCGCGCTGAAAACGAACGTGATGATCAGCGACGGCAAGACGCTCGGCGCCTATCGGCCGGGGTTCGGCTACAGCAAGGGCTACCCGGAGCTCAACTGGGATGCGGATATCGTCCAGGCCGCGGTCGCCACGGCAGCCGCATTCCGCTCCGGCGCAGGCCCCTCGATGGGCATCATGATCGACCTCAACTTCAACTACAAGACCGAAGGCTTCCGCCGGATCGCGCAGGCGCTCGCACCGGTCGGCATGAACTGGATCGAAGTCGACACGCACGACCCGGCGTCGCTCGCGCTCATCCGCCGCGATTCGCCCTGTCCCATCGCTTCGTGCGAGACCTTGTGCGAGCGCCGCGATTTCAAGCCCTTCTTCGAAGCGTACGCGATGGACGTCGCCATCGTCGACGTCATCTGGAACGGATACCTCGAATCGCTCAAGATCGCGGCGATGGCCGACGTGTACGAGATGAACGTCGCCCCGCACAACTTCTACGGGCACCTGTCGAGCGTCATCTCGGCGCACTTCTGCGCAGCCGTGCCGAATCTGCGCATCATGGAGACCGACGTCGACGCGGTGCCGTGGCGCGACGACCTGGTCGATACGCCGCCGGTCATCGACAACGGCGAGCTCGTGTTGCCGACCGGGCCGGGCTGGGGCGTGGAAGTCAACGAGGCTGCCGTTCGCGCCCGACCGCCGAAGAAGTAGCACGGAAAAATTGCGCAGGCGACCAGGCTCGATTCTTATGGAGATATCCCGCTCTCGCGCCGGCGGCCGACAGGGCGCAGAATCCTCGTTGCCTGGCGTCCGTCCCGGCGCAGCGATCTCGGGCGGGTGCCCTCCGACAGGTCAGCCTTCGTTTTGCTTGTCGGAGCTCACCTGCGGCTCACCAGGGGCCGCCGGCTGAGGCTCTTGAGACGTGGCCGGGTTGGCTCCGGCTTTCCGCAGCCGTTTCTCTTCCTTCTTTTGCTTCTTGGCGAGATCTCTCTGCCGTTTCGCAAATGCATAGTTCGGCTTGGCCATTCGATTTCTCTTCTGTCTGGTTCTCTGGACAAGCGAGGAGACTACCGCATTTCGCCGATGAGTGCCTCGGCGCCCTGCCCGCGTGACGATCGCTTCCGCTCGTCCGCGTCCGAGGATTGCGCGCCGATGATCCGGCCGCTCTCTTTCAAAGCACTATGAGTCGGCCGGCGACCGTTTTACGCATGCAACGACAGGCGTCGCACTCAAGGTGCCAACACGCTGCCGCAAAGCTCGACAAGCCGCTCGGCCTCGAACCGGGCGCCCAGGGTATGTTCCACGTCCCACGCGACTGCAGCACGTCCGCAGCCGGCGCGGCGCGGGAACCAGACAACGCGAGCAGCCGCGTTCACGCCCGGGGCAAGCTCGATAGTTC
>JBOIEI010000572.1:0-8011 GCA_050741055.1 Burkholderiales bacterium
GCCCTGGAGCGAGCAGCTGCGCCGCGTCGAGCCGTCGATCCTCGAGCTGCTGGGCAAGATCCACGCGGTGCAGCAGAAGATCGGCATCCCGGTGCGCGATCTCAAGGAGATCAACAAGCAGATGTCCACGGGTGAAGCGAAGGCGCGCAAGGCCAAGCGCGAGATGACCGAGGCGAACCTGCGCCTGGTGATCTCGATCGCCAAGAAGTACACCAACCGCGGGCTGCAGTTCCTCGACCTGATCCAGGAAGGCAACATCGGCCTCATGAAGGCGGTCGACAAGTTCGAATATCGCCGCGGCTACAAGTTCTCGACCTACGCGACGTGGTGGATCCGCCAGGCGATCACGCGCTCGATCGCCGACCAGGCGCGCACCATCCGCATCCCGGTGCACATGATCGAGACCATCAACAAGATGAACCGCATCTCGCGCCAGATCCTGCAGGAGACCGGGCAGGAGCCCGATCCCGCGCTGCTCGCCGAGAAGATGGAGATGCCCGAGGACAAGATCCGCAAGATCCTCAAGATCTCCAAGGAGCCGATCTCGATGGAGACGCCGATCGGCGACGACGACGATTCGCACCTGGGCGACTTCATCGAGGACACGAGCCAGATGGCGCCGGTGGACGCCGCGGTTTATGCGAGCCTGCGCGACGTGACCAAGGACGTGCTGGACACGCTCACCCCGCGCGAAGCGAAGGTGCTGCGCATGCGCTTCGGTATCGAGATGAACACCGACCACACGCTCGAAGAAGTCGGCAAGCAGTTCGACGTGACGCGCGAGCGCATCCGCCAGATCGAGGCGAAGGCGCTGCGGAAACTGCGCCATCCGTCGCGCTCCGACCGACTGCGCAGCTTCCTCGATCAGGAAACCTGATCACCTTTTATGCCGGCGGTGCAATGCCGCCGGCCGCACGGGTCTGTAGCTCAGTCGGTTAGAGCAGGGGACTCATAATCCCTTGGTCGCTGGTTCGAATCCAGCCGGACCCACTACGACAATTCGGGCGACCGCGGCGTAAGGCTCGAGTAAGGCGCGTGTTCCAAACTTCGGTCTTTCCGACAGACAGACCGAGGTTGGTGCAATGGAAAGTTTCGCTACAGCAAGAAAAATTCGAACCGCCGCAGTCGGCATTGCCGCTAGCGCGATATTGGTGCTGGCAGGCTGTCAGCCCGTGCAGACGCGTGATGACTTCAAGGGCACGGTGATGAACAAGACGCCGACGGAAGTACAAGACAAGCTGGGCAAACCCGCTGCGGTCGACGAAACCGATCCCGCCAAGCTCGTATGGATCTATCGCGAGGTGACCTTCGACATCGACAACAACAACAAGCGCGATCCGACGGCACGCGTGATTTTCAGCCGCCAGGAAGCGCCGACCACGCCGAGCGTCATCGACGTCGATTTCGGGTCGTAATCGCTGTGCTTGAAGCGATTCAACCGGCTGATGCACCCCGCTCAGCCGGTGCCGAGCTCAGGCTCTCGGCTACAACCGTTGTTCCAAATCAAACGGGCTGATGCGCGCTGCCAGCCGGCGCCGCGCTGCAAGCGCTCGAACGGCGGTTGATCACAAATCGAACCGGCTGACGCGCAACGCTCAGCCGGTGTTTGGCTTGCAGGCAGCCGCGCTTAGCGCGACGACAAGAGGGCGGTAATTCCCCGGCCGGTCAAGCGGCTTCTGCGCGAGCGGTACAGCAGCGGCCCGCGGAAGGACGCCCGGGGCTCTGCGACCGCGCTCAGTGCTTCTTCGGCACTCAATCGGCAGATCAGGCACGCGCGCGGAGCGCTCAGCGGGAAGCTGCCGAGAATCTCCGAAGAACAAAACTCGCAGCGATAGGTGGTATGAGCCATGCCACCATTATCGCAAGTTCAGTGCCTGCCCCGCTGCGCCCCTCCGGCTTGGACTCGGCCGGCGAAGCTCAATAAAATCAATGCACGTATCGCGGCCCGCAAGCGGGCGGGCGTCGATGCCAAGACGGACTGACGATCCTTCGATACCGCCTTACACTCAAGCGGGCCTCTGGGCCGCATCAACCAATCGGGAGAACGCAATGAAGATAACGGGACGCCGGATCGTGACGGGCTTCACCAAGGAGGGCAAGAGCTGCATCAAGTGGAATGGCGAAATCGCGCCCATCAAGCTGCGGCCCGGTTTCGACAACATCCCCATGTGGGCGACGCGCAAACTCCCGGCAGAAACCACCGAGGAAGATCCGAACACCTGGGAACTGGGTACCAGCCTGGCGGGCGGCTCGGTGTTCCGCTTCGGCCGTTACGAGCCGGGCAACGCGGCGCGCTGGCACAAGACCGATTCGGTGGACTACGCGATCTGTCTATCGGGCGAACTGTGGATGGAAATGGAAGACGGCGAGGTACACCTGAAGCCGGGCGACGTGGTGATCCAGCGTGGAACCCTGCACAACTGGAACAACCGGGGCACCGAGCCGTGCGTGATGGCATTCATTCTGATCGCCACCGAAGGCGCGAAAACCACCGGCTGGAACGAAGCACACTGATCAAGCTGCAGGCCGGCCAGGGGTTGTGGTGACCTCCACCAGCGCCCGGGTGAGTCGCTCGGCATCCACTGGCTTGACCAGGTGGCGGTCGAAGCCCGATTGCAGCGCCCTGCGCCGGTCTTCGTCCTGGCCATAGCCGGTGAGCGCGATCAAGCCGATCGCGCCCGCGGTCGGCAGCTTTCGCAGGCGACGCGCGACTTCGTAGCCGTTGATCCCGGGCAGCCCGATGTCGATGATGGCGACATCGGGCCGGCAGGAAAGCGCAAGCTGTACGCCGTCGATGCCGTCGACCGCTTCCACGGCCTCATGCCCCGTCTGCTCGAGCAAGAGACGCAGCATCGTGCGCGAGTCTTCGTGGTCGTCCACCACCAGCACGCGCAGTCGACGGCGCAGCGGGGCGCTCGCCGCGGCGGCGGCACTGTCCGCGTCCGGCGGTGCGATGCGAGGCAGCCGCACGGTGAATGTGCTGCCGCGCCCATCGCCGGCGCTTTCCGCCCGCACGCTGCCGCCATGCAGGTGCACCAGCCGTTGCACCAGCGCGAGCCCGATTCCCAGGCCGCCTTTCGCACGCTCCAGCGACTGATCGCCCTGCACGAACACATCGAACACGTGCGGCAGCAGGCGCGTCGGGATGCCCAGTCCCGTGTCGCGCACGCTCAAGAGTGCATCAGCGCCATCGGCTGCGACCTCGAGCTCTACGCGCCCTTCCGGCGGCGTGTACTTGAATGCGTTCGACAGCAGATTGCCGACGATCTGCTCCAGTCGCGTGGGATCGCCGTTGACCCAGGTCGGCTGCAGGTCGACCTTCGTTTCGTGCTCGCCGACGCGGCCCGCCGCTCGCATGGCGGCCAGACAGTTGGCCGCTATCTGAGCCAGATCCGCCGGCTTGAAGTCGAGGATGATCTTGCCCGTCATGACGCGGCTCAAATCGAGCAGGTCGTCCACCACTCTGCTCAGGTGCTGGATCTGACGGCTGATCACTTCACGCGCATGTATGCGATGCTGGTCTTGCGCGCTCGGAGCTTTCATCAGGGCGACGGCGCCGCTGATCGCGCTCAGCGGATTTCGCAGCTCATGGCCGAGCATCGCGAGGAACTCGTCCTTCGCCCGGTTCTGCTCCTCGGCGAGCTGCCTTGCCGCCTGCTCGCTCTCGAACAACTGCAGGCGCTCGGCTTCGGCGCGCGCGCGTCCTTCCGTTTCGCGTTCGAGCACCGCATGCGTTTCTTCCAGCGAGGCCCGCAAGGCGTCGATCTCCTTCAGAGAAGGTTGGTAGGGCGGCAGCGGCTCGCCGTGTCCGAGGGCGGAGGCAGCTCGAGCGATATCGCGGATCGAGCCGCTGAGGCGGTGGCCTAGAACGAATGCGATGACGGCCGCCGCCATGAGCGCCGCCAGCGTACCGAGTGCGGCCGTGCCCACGGCGCGCTCGGCAACGGCGTCGAGCGCCTCTGCCGGAACTCCGATCGAGATCAGCCAGCCCGAGCGCGGGGAGCGCGTGAAAATCTCGTTGACCGCGATCCCTTCCGGGCTGGGGTGGCGGATTTGTCCCTCTGCGACCTCGGTTGCCGCCTTGCGCAGCATTTCCGCGCCGGGTCTGCCGACGAATTCGCCCACGCGATGACTGCGCGCGATCGTGACATGCTCGGTATCGAGTACGCTGACGATCCAGCTGTCCGGCACTTTGTGCTGCGCAAGCACGTGCAGAAAATGCGCCGCCGTATAGATCTGCGATAACAGGTAACGCTCACCCTCGACCACCACCGGCACGTCCACGATGACGGTGAGTGCCTTCCCGTCGCGGGACCGATGCAGCCTCGAGACCCGGGCCTGCGTACCGGCGAGCATCTCGCGCAGGCGTTCCGGGTCGGCATAGGTTTCGAGCGCAGCGCCGATCGGGAGGCGCGTATCGAGGAGCTGCTGTCCTTGCTCGCCGTACAAGGCAATGAAGACGCCATCGCCCGTGCGCGCAGCAATCGCTTGCTGCCGGAACTGCGCCAGATCGCCCATGGACAGGTAGGCCGATGTCGCCAGCACGCGCAGGACCGTCTCCGCAGTGGCCAGCTCCTGATCCATTGCGAGCGAGATTGCGCGGGCCGACTCCAGGACGCCACGGGTCGCGGCCGCGCGTTGCGCATCGAGCAGGTTGTTGAGCACGAACCCGGCCACCAGCAGCACGGGCAGCAACGCCGCGGCCGCCATGGCCGCAAGGTAGGCGCGCGCGCCCATGCGGCGGCTCTTTTCCCTAGAGTGCGGGGTTGTCGTGTCCGGTTGCAATGCCCGAGTCCGCGATCAATGAAGCCTGGGTGCCGAGGAACAACGGCACGCCGAGCTGGTGGCCGAGCGCCAGCGCGGTATGCAAATCCTTGCGCAGGTTCGGCGGCGTCACACCAGGCGGCGTCGCTTCGAACATCGTCTTCCAGCGCGGACCCAGCTCCTCCCACACCTGCAGCACCGTGCTGCCCGCCAATCCGCTTTGCATGATCCTTTTGAGCACCGCTGGATCCACGCCGGCGGCGGCTCCGAGCGACAGGCCTTCCAGCAAGGCCATCGCGTTGATCGTCAGCACGAGCTGATGCGCAAGCTTAGCGGCCTGACCGGCGCCGATATCGCCCGCATGAATGACGACGTTCGCGAACGCACGCAATACGGGAAGCGCGCGCTCCAGCACGGGCGGCGTCGCGCCCACCATCAAGCTGAGCTTTCCCTCGCGGGCTGCGATGTAGCCGCCGCTGATGGGCATGTCGATGGTATCGCAGCCGTGTCCGTGCAGGGCCGAACCCATGCGCCGTAGCGGCAGCGGGCCGAGCGTACTGCCGATCGCGATCACGGTGCCTGGGCGAACCGATTGCACGATGCCGTGCGCGCCGAAAAGAACTTCGTGGGTTTGCGTTTCATCGACGACCAGGCTGATGACGAGATCGCTGCGCTCGGCGACCTGCGCCGGGGTCGCGCAAACGACGGCGCCCCAGCGGCCGAGCTCGACAAGGGGCTCGGGCCGGATGTCGTGGACGGCGAGCGGATGGCCCGCGCCCAGAATGCGCTCGGCGATCGGTTTGCCGATGACGCCGAGTCCGATCACGCCTACCCCCTGGGCCATCGAACCTCCATGACGTTCGCCGAACGCGGCGCGGGCGGGTGCGCGCTCAGTCGAACGAATATTGGTCTTCGCGGACGCCGCGCGTTCATCTGTCCACTTCCGAAACGAGCACGCTAGCAACTGCAGCGCCTGGAATGTAACGCGATTCGCGCGCAGCCGTGGCGGTCAGGTCGCTCCAATACGGGCCGACCCAGCCGCTGCGGACCCATTATCGCCGCACCAGGCGAATAGCAGGGCGCCGTTCTGATCACGGCGGCAATGAAAAGCCCGATGGGGATAGGCCGCTATGGCCGGATGCGACCTTTCGCCGCGCCGAAGTCGGGTGGTACGGGGCGGACAAAAGCTCCGCTAGTGCGCGACGGAAACGGGCGAGCGAAGCTCGATGGCCTGCCCGTCGCGATCGACGTGAACGATCGGTGTGGCGCCAGTCCGGCGCAGCACCTTGCGCACGATGCCGCGGGTGAGGAAATTGAGCCAGAGCGGATGGGGGGGCGGCATCACAATCGCATCGGCGCCGAGTTGCTCGGCAGTTTCCACGATCTGGCTCGCCACGTCGCCTTCGCGAAAATGCCCTTTGACCGACAGGCCGGCAGCCGCCAGCGGCTGCGCGGCATCCTCGAGCAGCCATTGCGCGGACTTGTTCTGAAAGTCGGCGATGTCGGCCTGGGTGCGAAAGCGCAGCACTTCGAGGCTCGTGACCGGCTCGGCCACGAACAGCAGGTCGACGTGCACCGGTGGGTCGCGGCGCGCGAGCGCATAGCGCAGCGCCCAACGTGAGCGATCGGTCGCATCGATGGGAATGAGCAGACGCCGGGGCGCATCGCGGCTCGGCGCTCTCGGGTCTGTGCGCGCATGTGCTCGGCTTTGTGCGTGACCGGGCAAGCCGGCTTCGACCGGTCGCTCGGCGCGTTCACCGCGAACGCCGGCCTCCACTACGAGCTGCGCCTGGGCGCGACTGTCCGCTGCTGCACCATCGGTCCCGACTCGCTGCCGGGGTGGGGCGTTGGGGCTTGCGACTCTGGGCATGGATCACCTCCGTGGAAACGTTCGGCTTCGCGTTGCAATCCGCGCCGGGTCCGGCGTACGAGCCAGGGGCACGCCAGCAACGCGACTACCGGCAAAGCGAGCAGGAACTGCCCGAGGTAATGCACGAGAAGACCGGCGGCCGGATTGCCGAGCGGTTGGAGCACATAAACGGAAATGCCAACGGCAGCCAAGATGCCGGCCCGCTCGGCTGGTGACAGCTCGGTTTGCCGCGCGCGCCGCAACGCCTGCGGCCAGTAATGCGCTGGCATGCGCTTCAGCTCCGGGTAGAGCATCGACAGCCATGTTCGGTCGAAGCTGCCGCGTGCTTGCCGAATGGAGAGAAGCGAGCGCATGCGTGGGGGTCTAGGTTGCGTGATACATGACGAGGTAGGCGAGCAGCATGACCATCACCCAAAGGGCCATGCGTCCGGACAGGGAGCTGCGCTCGAACAGGCCGTCGGGACCGCTCGCGCGCTCCAGCCTTCGCAATGCGATCCGTCCCGCCTGTTCGATCAGCGCGCCGAGGCGCGAGCGCACTCGTCCGTCGAGCTCGATCAGCCCGCGCGCCAGGCTCACTGCCGGGCGGCGGTAGAACCAGTCGAAGTCGAGATTGATCGCACGCAGCTCCGGCGGATAGATGCCCGTTCGCATGAGCACCGCGAACGCCAGCGCCGAGAACACCAGCAGCTGCAGCTGCGACACCACGTGAGAGATCGTGTAGGGGACGTACTCGGCCGGATACGGCAAAAGCGCGTAGAGCGCCTGCGGCATGACCCCGATAGCAATGCACAGCGCCGCCGCAATCCCCATCGCCAGCAGCATGTTGATCGGCGCTTCCTTGCACCGGATGCCGGAGTCATGGGAGAAGAAGGCGAAATACGGGATCTTGATGCCGGCATGGTGGAATACGCCGGCGGAGGCGAACAGCAGAACGAGCCACACGCCCGTATAGCCCTCCGAGGCTGCCGAGGCCATGATCATCGACTTGGTGACGAAGCCGCTGAAGAGCGGAAACGCGGAGATCGACGCGGCGCCAACCATGCAGAATCCGGTCGTCCAGGGCATCGATTTGTACAGTCCGCCGAGATCGCTGCCGTTGGCGGTGCCGGTGCGGAACAGGACCGCGCCCATCGACATGAACAGCAGCGCCTTGAACAGGATGTCGGCGAACGCGTGCGCAATCGCGCCGTTGATGGCGAGCTCGGTGCCGAGCCCGATGCCGACGACCATGAATCCGAGCTGGTTGTTCACGCTGTAGGCGAGCACGCGACGCAGATCGTTCTCGATCACCGCGTAAAAGATCGGGAAGGCCGCCATCGCAGTTCCGATCCAGATGAGCTCCTCGGTGCCCGGGAATCCGCGTGCGAGCGCGTAAAT
>JBOIEI010000573.1:0-2428 GCA_050741055.1 Burkholderiales bacterium
TTCACGTGGAGGGCGCCGTGGCGCAACATGCGTCAACGCAATATCGGCTGGCGTCTCGACTACGTTCTCGCTTCGCCGCGCATCGCGGGCAGCGCCTCGCAATGCGTCGTGCTCGCCGAGGTGGGCACGAGCGATCATGCACCGGTCGTGATGACGACGAATTAGCGATCCGTCATCGGACCACTCGCTCGATCCAGCTGGATAGCGTATCGAGCAATTCACCATGGACCTCGGCCTGGCTGCGGCCGCCGCGCGCGGGTACGCGAAACGAATGATCCGCATTGGCGATGAAGTGCAGCGTCGCATTGCGGCCCAGCCGCTGTACGACCGACCCGATGAGCGCCTCGTCGGCCAGCGCGTCGCGCGTGCCCTGGATGAAGAGCAGCGGCAGCTTCAGAGCGTGGAGATGCTCGGCTCGCGCATCGCTCGGCTTGCCGGCGGCATGGAGCGGGAAGCCGAGAAAAGCAAGCCCGCGCACACCGGACATGGCGGCCTGCGCCTGTGCTTGCGAGCTCATGCGGCCGCCGAACGACTTGCCGCCCGCGATCAGGGCCAGCCCCGGCATCAGCCGGGCCGCGTGTTCGACGGCGGCGCGTACCGCCGCCTGCGCGATGGCGGGCGAATCCGGCCGCCTGGAGCCGCGCTCCATGTAGGGGAAAAGAAACCGGTAGGTGGCGATCCCGCGTTGCGCCAGCCCCTCGGCGGTCATCGTCAGGAAGGGATGCGTCATGCCGGCGCCCGCGCCATGCGCAAGGACATACGCCGCCCGCGCCGCAGCAGGTACTTGCCACAAGGCCGAACAGCGCTGGCCCGAATCGAGCGTGAAACTTGCGGCTTCGACCGAGGCATGCACGTCAAACCACCTCCCGATTCCCGAGTCGGGTTCCAGTGTAGCAGCGGTGTGTTCGCCATACCGGCAGAGGCAGATACGGATTGCGGCGGACACATCCTTGGCTGCCATCGCCACCGAGCGCACGCCGCCCTCGTGTCCGAGTACGCGCCCGGGCCTGAAGCCGCGCGCGTGCGCTCGCCGTGCCAAAATTGCGCAGTCCGCATCCAGAAAGATCGAACCATGGCGTTGAAGCGCTCGCACGGTCCGGCCGGCTCGCTGGTCGTTCTCGAACACAGCTCCAGAATTCTTGCCGGCAATCCGTTGGGCGATCCGCACGTGCGCCGGCTCGCGGTCTGGCTGCCGCCGCAATACGAAACCAGTACCCGGCAGCGCTTTCCTGTCCTCTATGATCTCGTCGGCTTCACCGGATCAGGGTTTTCGCATATCAACTGGAAGCCCTTCGGCGATAACGTGCCCGAGCGCGCGGCGCGGCTCATCCACGAACGCAAGATGGCGCCGGCCATCATCGTGTTCCCCGACTGCTTCACGGCGCTTGGCGGCAATCAGTACATCAACTCGCCCGCGATCGGTGACTACGCCGATTACCTGGTGCGCGAGATCGTGCCGTTCGTCGATCGCGAATTCCGGACCAAGGCGAGCCGCGAGCATCGCGGCTGCTTCGGCAAGTCCTCGGGCGGCTACGGCGCCATGATCCACGGCATGAAGTACGCGCGGCATTGGGGTGCGATTGCGAACCACTCGGGCGATGCGTACTTCGAGCTCGTCTACGGGCACGACTGGCCGAATACGTTGAACGAACTGGCGAAGCATCGGCGATCGAAGCGCCAGCCCGGACCCTACGACGCTCGCGGCGAATCCTCCGCCGCCGCGCTGGTGCAAGGCATCGACGACGGGCGGATCGCGCGCTTCCTGGCTTGCACATGGAAGAAGGAAAAGCTCTCCCACGCCGAGGGCCATTGCCTGATGAACCTGTGCATGGCGGCCACCTACGATCCCGATCCCAGCGTAGCGAACGGATTTCGGGTGCCATTCAACGTCGAGTCGGGCGAGCGCATCGAGGCGCGCTGGCGACACTGGCGTGCGCACGATCCGATCAACCTCGTCGGACGCTATCGCAAGAACCTATCGACCCTGCGCGCAATCTATATCGATTGCGGCTGGCGCGATCAGTATCACATCCACTATGGGGCGCGCATCCTGTCGAAGCGCCTCGCAGAGGCGGGCATCGTTCACCGCTACGAGGAATTCGACGACAATCATTCCGACATCGACTACCGCATGGACGTGAGCCTGTCGTTTCTGTCGCGTGCGTTGCGTTGAGCGCATCGTGTTGACCGGCGCCCAGGCCGCCTCGTCCCGTTCCCGACTAACCCGGAGGAACATCATGGCCATCGAGCTGAATCACACCATCGTGCACACGCGCGACAAGCGCGCCGCCGCTACCTTCCTCTCGGATATCCTGGGGCTGCCGGCTCCGGTCGCCTTCGGGCCTTTTCTGGGCGTGCAGACGGCCAACGGCGTAACGCTCGACTATCTCGATACCGACGAGGTCGTGCTGACCGAGCACTATGCCTT
>JBOIEI010000574.1:0-1982 GCA_050741055.1 Burkholderiales bacterium
ACGATATACTGGCCGAGCGCGAACCCGTTCGCGTCCGATGCCAGCCGGGAAAGCTGCCGGTCGGCGGGCGGGCAGCTGGAGCAGCCCTCCGAGGTATAGAGCTCGACCAGGGCGGCGCGGTGCGGACCGCTCTCGGCGCGGCATTCCTGTGCGCTCGCCGCCCCCGCGATGCACATCGCGGTCAGTGCGGCGCCCCAATACCCTGCAATCCCCATGTCCATCCTCGCAAGACCACTGGACCTCGGTCGGATGGCGGGAAGGGAACTTACATGCTCATTCGCCCTTGATGCCGGCTTCGCGGATGACCTTGAGCCACTTGTTCTGCTCCGACACCATCAGCTTGCCGAACTCGGCCGAGCTCATCTTCACCACCGCCCCGCCCTGCTCCGCCAGCTTGCTCTGGAACGCGGGCGTCGAGATCACGTCCATCGTCTCGGCATGGAAGCGCGAAATGATGTCGGCGGGCGTCTTCGGCGGCGCGAAAATGCCCCACCAGATGCTGGATTCGTATCCCGGTACGGTTTCCGAGATGGTTGGAACGTTCACTTTGGGATTGCGCTTGGCGCCGCCGGTTGCGATCAGCTTGAGCCGACCGGTTTGAACGAACGGCATGGCCGTCACCAGCGAGCTGAACTGAAGCTGCGTGTGACCAGCCACCACGTCGGCGGTCGCCGGTCCGCCCCCTTTGAACGGAACGTGCACCAGGTTAACGCCCGTCATGAGCTTGAAGAGCTCGGTATTCATGTGTGGAAATCCGCCGATGCCGGACGATGCATAGAAGATTTCGCCCGGACGCTTTTTGGCCAGATCGATCAGATCCTTCACGGTCTTCACCGGAAACGAAGGATGGACCACCAGGGCGCTGTCGCCGAAGCCGATCAGCGCGGCCGGCGCAAACGAATTGACCAGGTCGACCGGGACCGTCGGCTTGTTGATGAGAAACCCGTATGCGGTCGACGTCATCATGAACGTGTATCCGTCGGGCGGCGCCGCGGTCGCGATTTGCAGACCCACGATGCTGCCGGCGCCGGCACGATTATCGATGATGACCTGCTGCTTGAAGCGATTGGTCAGCTCGGCGGCGAGCAGCCGCCCCACGATATCGGTGCTGCCGCCCGGCGGCCAGGGGATGATGATGCGGATGGTCCGCTCGGGCCAAGCCGCCTGCACCGGGAGTGCGCACCACGCTCCGCACGCGAGCACGAGGAACCCCTGCAACCAACGGCGACGATAGGTCATCTTGCCCTCCCGCATGAAAGCCGGCTAGCGGCGACGCGAGCAGCGTACCACGCGCGCACCCGTGTGCGCAGCCGGCAAGCCGGACGATGGCGGGGCAGGCGATTGAGCTACCATAGCAGCTCGCGCGGCACAGACATGAAAGCCGCAGGCAGCGTCGTCGACTTCTGTTGAAGTTCCATGAGGGCGAACCCGCATGTCGAACGATATCGCGATCGTGTCCGCCGCCCGCACGCCGATGGGCGGCTTTCTCGGTGAGCTCGCTGGTGCCACGGCGCCGCAGCTTGGCGCGGCCGCGATCCGGGCGGCCGTCGAGCGTGCCGGCATCGCACCCGAGGACGTCGACGAAGTCATCATGGGGAACGTCCTGTCGGCGGGCCAAGGTCAGGCACCGGCCCGGCAGGCAGCCCTCGGCGCCGGCCTGCCGTTGGCGATCGGTTGCACCACGGTGAACAAGATGTGCGGCTCGGGCATGAAAGCGGCCATGCTGGCGCACGACCTGTTGCGCGCGGGCACGAGCTCGGTGATGGTCGCGGGCGGCATGGAAAGCATGTCGAACGCGCCGTATCTGCTGCCCAAGGCGCGCGCCGGCTTTCGCCTCGGCCACGGCGAAGTCAAGGACCACATGTTCCTCGACGGGCTCGAAGACGCCTACGACAAGGGCCGGCTCATGGGCACGTTCGCCGAGGATTGCGCCGAGCGCTATCGCTTCACGCGCGAGGCCCAGGATCGGTTCGCGATCGCCT